>CANCGU010000141.1 GCA_947377705.1 Comamonadaceae bacterium | reverse complement strand
GTGGCCAATGCCGAAGCGAGCGTCAGTGCGGGCGGCCTCAAAGCCAGCGGGCACTTGCGCATCACGGCCCCTGCGGGTTTTGGTCGCCGCCATGTGGCGCCGCTGGTGCCTAAGTTTCACAGCATGCATCCGGATGTGACGGTGTCACTCAACCTGAGTGACCGCGTGGTCGATTTGGCCGCCGAAGGTTTTGACTGCGCCGTGCGCGTGGGTGATTTGCCCGATTCATCGCTGGTCAGCGTGCGCATGGCCGACAACCGCCGCTTGTGCGTGGCCACGCCTGAATTTTTAAAACGCTACGGCGCACCCACTGTTCCCAGCGACTTGATGCGCTTTCGTTGCTTGACCCTTTCCAGCGACGCCTCACAAACCCGTGGCTGGGCGTTCCGTGTGCCCGTCACAGGCAAGCGCAACGAAGGTCAAACCCATGAGGTGATTCACCTGCGTCCCACGGGGCCCATGGATTGTTCGGATGGCCAAGTGCTGCACGATTGGTGTTTGGCGGGTCACGGCATTGCGTGGCGAAGCACATGGGAAGTGGAATCGGAAATCAGCAGTGGCCAATTGGTGCCCGTCTTGGAAGACTTCGCCGCACCCCCTAACGGTATTTATGCGGTGTTCTCGCAGCGCAAACACTTGCCTTTGCGTTTGCGTTTGTGGATTGACTTTCTCAAAGACCACTATGGCCATGCCAACTATTGGCATGCGGTGACATGACACAGCTTCAAACCAAAGACGTGGTGCTCTGTGCGGACGACTACGCGCTGAATGCGCCTGTTTCGCAAGGCATCGTCGCGCTCGCCAGACTGGGCCGGCTGAGTGCCACCAGTGTGATGAGTCTGTCACCCCGTTGGGCCGAAGATGCAGCAGCCTTGCGCGATGTGCGTGACCGGCTCGACGTGGGCGTGCATTTGGATTGGACCAGCCAATTTGCGGTTGAGGCTGGGCATGGCAATGGGTTGGGGGTCGTCATGGCGCGTGCAGCGCTTCGGCTGTATCCGTCTAAAAATATCGAAGGCGAAATCGAACGCCAACTCGACGCATTCGAAACCCAATGGCATACCGCGCCTGACCACATCGACGGGCACCAGCACATCCAACAGTTCGCCGTGTTTCGCGATGCCTTGGCCGCGGTGCTGATGCGGCGGTATGGCCATGTTGCCCAGCGTCCTTGGTTACGTGTGTCACAAGTGGCGCAGCCTGGACTCAAGGCCAAGGTGATTTCTGCCATGGGTGCGCAGGCACTGAGCCAATGGTCAGAAACCCATGCGTGGCCCACGGTAGGTCCGTTGCTGGGGGCGTATGGTTTCGATGGCAGCTTGGACGACTATGCCGTTCACATGCAAGGCTGGCTGGCCAGCTTACCCACCGACAAGGTCGCGCTCATCATGTGTCACCCTGCGGTGTCAGCGCAAGCCGGTGACGCGATTGGCATGGCGCGCAAACGCGAGTTTGCTTACCTCGCCAGCCATGACTTTTTGCAACACCTGCAGGTCGCGAACGTGCGCTTGGTGCGCGGCCGTATGAAACCCACAGACGCTTGAGACACCCATGAATTTTTCTTTCTTTGCATCTCCCCGCTGGCGCGCTTGGGGTTTGTGGCTCTTGCCGGTGTTGCTGCTGGTTTTGGCAACTGTGCGTCCGTTGTCGATGCCCGATGAAGGCCGCTATGCTGAAGTGGGCCGTTGGATGTGGATGAGTGGCGACTGGCTGACGCCACGCGTCGACGGCATTCCGTTTTTTCACAAACCGCCCCTCTTGTATTGGTTAGAGGCCGCGTCGATGGCGGTCTTTGGCGCCACCCCTTGGGCGGCCCGTTTGGTGGTGGCTTTGCATGCGTGTTTGATGCTAGGCCTCATGGTGGCGTGTGTGCGTCACTTCGCGGGCGCAGATACCGCGCGTCGCGCAGGTTGGGTGCTGGGCACAAGCATGACGTTTTTGGTTGCCGGTCAATATGTGAACACAGACATGATGGTGGCGACTTGGATGGGGGTGGCCATTTGGTGCTTTGCCCGCGCCTTCATGCACGACGGCGGCATGCACGCCAACTGGGCGCGTGCCGGTTTTGTGGCCTGTGCTCTGGGTGTTTTAAGCAAAGGTTTGATTGGGCTGCTATTGCCTGGCCTCGTGCTCTTCGTTTGGATTGCCGTCACTTGGCAGTGGCGCAAAATTTTGGCGCTGCCCTGGGTGAGTGGCCTGTTGCTGTTTGCGGCGATCGCCTTGCCTTGGTTTGTGTTGGCGGCTCGCGAGCACCCCGACATGCTGGCCTATATGTTTGGCAAGCACCAATTTGGACGTTACACCGCAACCACCTTTAACAATGCGCGCCCTTGGTGGTTTTATGGCATGGCCGTGACCGTGTTGTTGTTCCCTTGGATTTTCTTTGCCGCCGCCGACGGCGTGCAGCGTTTGCGCCAATGTTGGCGCAAGTCCACCTCAGATGACAACGCCGCGTGGGTCGCGCTGTGTTGGATTTGGGTGCTGGCCATTCTTGGATTTTTCTCCATCCCCAACTCCAAACTCATTGGCTACGCGTTGCCCGTGATGCCGCCTTTGGCCGCGTTGGCGGCCTTGTGGTGGCAGCGTCATTGGGTGAACCGTACGTGGAGCGCGTGGTTGTTTGGTGCGTTGTCATTGCTAGGTTTGGGCGTGGCCAGTGTGGCCAATCACTATGCCGGTGTCTTCACGCTAGAGCGCAGCACGCGCGGTGTGGCGCAAGCCGTGGTGTGTCACGTCGGCACTGACGACGTGCTCGCCGTGAGGGATGACTACCCCTATGACGTGATGTTTTACGCCCAACGTCAACGCCCCATCGAAGTGATTCAAGATTGGGTACGTGAACAACAAGAAGCCGGCGACGATTGGCGCCGAGAACTGATGGATGGCGTGGCCTTTGACCCACCTGCCGGTGCGGTGCTGCAACCTCTGTCGCGCTTGGCTGAGTTGCGTGGCAACGAACACGCCTGGGTGTTGGCGCCGCGTTGGCACAAGGCCTTTCGCACGGAGACCTATGCGGGTTTCGCCGAGGCCTACAAAGACGATGCTTGGATTTTGTATCGCGGCGTGAACGCTGCGGCCCAATTAGCGGGCGCGGCGAAAAGCCCAGAAGCGGCTGAGCAAAAACGTCTGCGCGGATGCGAAGACCAAGGCAAAAAATAAAGCCAACCAATCGGGCAAGCTCAGTCCGCGCAGCAGCGCGATGAACATCACCTCATTCGCCACAAAGCCCGCCAAGGCGGTGGCGGCAAAGCGGCGCAAGCTTTGCCACAAGCCGGTGTTTGCATCGCTGAAACTTAAAAAACGGTGACCGACAAAGCTCACCACAAACGCAATGCAAAACCCGGCGGCATTGGCCAGCTCGGGCCACATGTAGGGCGTGGCCAGCATGAACACCGCCATGTGGACGGCTGCCGCCGTTGCTCCCACCACCAAAAACCAAAAACTTGTGCGCATGATTTACACGGGGTGTGGTGGATCGTTGTCGATCACCTCAGGCGCCACCACTTTGACAGGTGCCAGCCCTAGACCCGCGCCCCAACGCTGACTCACCAAGTACATCGGGCGTTGCTTCACCTCTTCATAAATGCGACCCACATACTCAGCCAGCACACCGATGGACAGCAGTTGAATGCCGCTGAAAAACATCATGCCCACCACCAGTGTGGCGTAGCCCGGCACATCAATGCCCCACAAAAAGTACTCCATCACCACATAGGCGCCATAGCCCAAAGACAACATGGCCAACATCAAGCCCGTGAGGGTCAGGGCGCGCAGCGGGGCAATCGAAAACGCCAACACCCCTGTTAGCGCCAGCGCGAATGAGCCGCGCAAACCAAAGCTGCTCTCGCCAGCTGCGCGGGGCAGCGGCTCGTAGTCAATCGCGGTGCTGGCAAAACCCACCCACGCGTACAAGCCCTTCATGAAACGGTTGCGCTCAGGCAGTTGCTTCAACGCCTCCACCACGCGACGGTCCATCAGGCGGAAATCGCCCGCATGTGCGGGAATTTTTACGCGGTTCCCCGCATTGATGAGTTTGTAAAACAGACCCGTCAGCCCGGCATGCAAAGCCGATTGGTCGTCGCGTGTGCGACGAATGGCATACACCACGTCCGCGCCTTCGCGCCACCGTTTGAGCATGTCGGCGACCAGCGACACGGGGTGTTGGCCGTCGGCGTCCATCAGCACCACCACTTCGCCACGCGCAGCGTCAATGCCCGCAGTGAGCGCCGCCTCTTTGCCAAAGTTGCGTGACAGGTTGATGCCCACCACCTCGCGGTGCGCTTCACACAAGGCTTGCATCACTTGCGCGGTGTCGTCGCGGCTGCCATCGTTGATGAGCACGATTTCCACCTGCGAGCCCAGGGCTTGCAAGGCCTGCAGCACCTGCGGCACCAAAGTGCCCAGATTTTTGCCCTCGTTGTAGGCGGGCATGACGCACGACAGGGTGGGGGTGTATTGAAAACGGTCGGAGGGGGTGAGGTCGTGGGCGTCGCGCATATAGGGGTAGATCATGCCAAAAAATCGGAGACGCCCTGAAATTGCAGGCCCGGCCCGTAAAATCTCGCCATGCTTCAAGTTAAACAAGAATTGCTGGCCGCCCTGAGCCAAGCCCTCGACGGGTTGTTGCCCGGCTCCGGCAACAAGGCCGCTTTCGAATCGCCCAAGGTTGCCGCACATGGCGACTACGCCATTACCGCTGCCATGCAGTTGGCCAAGCCCCTCAAGCTCAATCCGCGCCAGCTCGGCGAACAGCTGCGCGATGCGCTGCTGGCCGCCCCCGAGTATCAACAATGGGTGCAAGACATTGAAATTGCAGGCCCCGGCTTCATCAACATCCGCTTGAAGCCCGCAGCTAAGCAGCAAATCGTGCGCGAGGTGTTGGCGGCCAAAGATTGTTTTGGCTTCCAAGCCGACAACGGTCAACGCGTGTTGGTTGAGTTCGTGTCGGCCAACCCCACTGGCCCGCTGCATGTGGGCCATGGCCGTCAAGCCGCATTGGGCGACGCCATTTGCAATTTGTTTGCCACGCAAGGTTTCAACGTCTACCGCGAGTTTTATTACAACGACGCGGGCGTCCAAATCAACACCTTGGCCAAGAGCACACACTTCCGTGCCCAAGGCATCAAGCCCGGCGACGCGAGTTGGCCGGTGGACCCCGAGAACCCAGAGAGCAAAGCCTTTTACAACGGCGACTACATCCAAGACATTGCCACCGACTTTTTGGCGGGCAAAACCGTCAAGTCGGATGACCGCGAATTCACCGCCAGCGGCGATGTGAACGATGTGGATGGCATGCGCGAATTTGCCGTGGCCTATCTGCGCCATGAGCAAGACCTCGACTTGAAAGCCTTTGATGTCAAGTTCGACAACTACTACTTGGAAAGCAGCCTGTACACCAGCGGCAAAGTAGCCGACGCTGTGAGTCGTTTGCAAGCGGCTGGCAAAACCTACGAACAAGACGGCGCTTTGTGGCTCAAGTCCACCGACTATGGCGATGACAAAGACCGTGTGATGAAAAAGACAGACGGCACGTACACCTACTTTGTGCCGGATGTGGCGTACCACATCACCAAGTGGGAACGTGGCTTCACCAAGGTCGTGAACATTCAAGGCACCGACCACCACGGCACCATCGCCCGTGTGCGCGCCGGTTTGCAAGCGGCCAATGTGGGCATTCCCGAGGGCTACCCCGACTACGTCTTGCATACCATGGTGCGCGTGATGCGCGGTGGCGAAGAGGTGAAGATTTCCAAGCGCGCGGGCAGCTACGTGACGCTGCGCGATTTGATTGAGTGGACCAGCAAAGACGCGGTGCGCTTTTTCTTGCTGAGCCGCAAGCCCGACACCGAGTACACCTTTGACGTGGACTTGGCCGTGCAAAAGAACAACGATAACCCTGTGTATTACGTGCAATACGCGCATGCCCGCATTTGCTCGGTGTTGCGTGCCTGGGCTGACAAAGACGGTGGCGACGTGGCCTCGTTGCAAGGCGTGGACTTGTCCGCGTTGGAGAGTCCGCAAGCCCAAGCTTTGATGCTGCAACTGGCCAAGTACCCCGCCATGCTCTCGGCAGCATCGGCCGACTTTGCGCCGCATGATGTGACCTTCTACCTGCGCGACCTCGCGGCCAGCTACCACAGCTACTACGACGCTGAGCGCATCTTGGTGGACGACGAAGCGGTCAAAAAAGCCCGCTTGGCGCTGGTGGCTGCCACCGCGCAGGTGCTGCACAATGGCTTGGCGGTGTTGGGCGTATCAGCCCCCGCCAGCATGTAATGGAACGGGAGATTGAGAGCATGAATCAGCAACGCGGCGGCACCTTGGTGGGCTTCATCCTGGGTTTGGTGGTGGGCCTTGGCATTGCGCTGGGCGTTGCCATCTACGTGACCAAAGTGCCCATGCCTTTCATGAACAAGGGCCAAACCCGCTCCGCCGATCAAGATGCCGTCGAGGCCGAAAAGAACAAAGACTGGGATCCCAACGCACCCCTGTATGGCAAGAAGGGTGCGAAGTCGGGTGACAAAGCGGATGACGTTAAAACCGATGCGGCTGCTAAGGTCGACCCCAAGAGTGCAGACCCCCTCGGTGATTTGGCCAAGGTGAAAGCCGCTGAGCCCAAAGCTGCAGAGCCTAAAGCGAAACCAGACGTCAAGCCCACGGCGGAGTCCAAACCCGCCGAGGTCAAGCCCGCAGAGCCCAGCAAAGCGGCAGAGCCCAAAGTTGACGTCAAGCCCGTCAGCACAGACCCGTTCATTTACTTTGTTCAAGCCGGTGCTTACCGCAGCAACGATGAGGCTGAAGCGCAACGCGCGAAGACCGCTTTGCTTGGTTTGGATGCCAAGATCAGTGAGCGCGATCAAGGCGGCCGCACCGTTTACCGCGTGCGCGTGGGGCCTATGGACAAAGCCGAAGCCGAGCGCGTACGCGCTAAGCTAGAGGCTGCTCACATCGATTCCGCCATGGTGCGGGTGCAACGTTAAACACCAAGAGGTTATTCATGAAACGTCGTGAT
>CANCGU010000140.1 GCA_947377705.1 Comamonadaceae bacterium | reverse complement strand
TCTGTCAAGATTCGCGAGCGCATTGCCGCTTCACGTAAGCGCTTCCACTCCAATGACAACATTGCCGAGTTCATCCAACCCGGTGAGTTAGAGGTGTTGCTGGACGAAGTGGCAAGCAAAATGCAAGGCGTGCTCGACAGCTTGGTGATCGACACCCAACACGACCACAACACCGGCGACACCGCCCGCCGCGTGGCCAAGATGTACTTGCAAGAGGTCTTCAAAGGCCGCTATGTGCAAGCCCCCGCCATCACCGAATTTCCCAACGCCGAGCACCTCAACGAGCTGATGATCGTCGGCCCCATCACCGTGCGCAGCGCGTGCAGCCACCACTTCTGCCCCGTGATTGGCAAGATTTGGATTGGTGTGCTACCCAATGAGCGCACCAACGTGATTGGTTTGTCCAAATACGCACGCTTGGCCGAATGGGTCATGGGGCGCCCCCAAATTCAAGAAGAGGCCGTGGTCCAACTGGCCGACCTCATTCAAGAAAAAACACAGCCTGATGGCTTGGCCATCGTCATGGAAGCCAGCCACTTCTGCATGTCATGGCGCGGCGTGAAAGACATGGACAGCAAGATGATCAACTCGGTCATGCGCGGCGCCTTCTTGAAAGACCCCAACTTGCGTCGTGAGTTCTTGTCTCTGATTCCAAAATAAGGATAAATGCCATGTTGGTTCGTTTGCTATACGTCAGCCGTTCGGTCAAACCCGAAACCCCAGAAGAGACAGAATCTATTCTCAACAGCTCGCGTGAGCACAACATCAGCAACGGCATCACCGGCGTGCTGTGTTTTGGTGGCGGCATTTACTTGCAAGCCATCGAAGGTGGCCGTAACCAAGTCAACGCGCTTTACACCCACATCGTCAAAGACCCGCGCCACAAAGATGTGGTCATCTTGGACTATCAAGAAATCACCGAGCGGCGCTTTGGTGGTTGGACCATGGGTCATGTGCGCCTCGACAAACTCAACCCATCCATCGTGTTGAAGTACTCCGAAACACCTGAACTCGACCCCTACGGTGTGTCTGGCAGTGTGTCGTTCGCGTTGCTGGAAGAGTTGATGGCCACTGCGTCCATCGTCGGCCGCGCCTGACGCCTCAGTTAGTTAGCGCTTGAGCGCCAACACTCTTTCGATTGTTTTGCTCGCAGGGCTGCTGCATGCCTTGTGGAACATTCTCGCCAAAAAAGCGGGCGGTGATGCACGTTTCGCTTGTTTCTCCGCAGTCATAGGTGCCATCGTTTGGGCCCCTGTAGGCATATGGTTAGGCTGGGATGTCCTGCCGCAGTGGAGTATTTGGGTGTGGTGCTTTGTTGTCGGTAGTGCGCTGCTCCGTATCTTGTATTTCGTTGTTTTGCTCCGTGGCTATCGCTTTGCCGACTTGACTGTGGTGTACCCCTTGGCGCGTGGAACTGGTCCTTTGCTTTCATCACTGGTTGCCATTGTGTGGTTCGGCGAATCTATCTCCTTCATGGGCATCCTCGGTATTGCATGTGTGATTGGCGGTGTGTTTCTAATTGCAGGCGGCCCCAATCTAACAATTCAACGTCTTCGCAGTTCAGGCTTGCGATATGGACTTTTGACAGGGGTCTTGATTGCCAGTTACACCGTGGTTGATGGCTATGCGGTGAAGGTGCTGCTGTTGTCCCCGATATTGATGCACTATGTTGAGAACGTGGTTCGTGGCGTGCTTTTGACCCCTGTGGTGTTGCGCGATCGACCTGCAGCTTGGGTGCTGTGGCAGCAGCAGTGGAAGTACGCGCTGATCGTTGGTACGGTGACACCCATTTCCTATATCTTGGTGTTGTATGCCATGCAAACTGCACCCTTGTCTTTAGTTGCACCTGCGCGTGAGGTGTCTATGTTGTTTGCTGCGATCATTGGCGGTCACTTTTTGGGTGAAGGGGATCGTTGGCTTCGTGTGCTGGGGGCCTTGCTTATTGGAGGTGGTGTGGCTATGTTGGGCATTGCATGACAGCCTCACCTATTCTCATTGGCTGCGACTTCAGCAGCAGCCCAACCAAGCGCAAACCCGTTGTTGTGGCTGTCGGTCACGCCAAATCTGGTCGCGTGCAGCTGCAAAGCCTGTTGCGCTTTGACACCCTTACCTCGTTTGCCGATTGGCTGAAGCAGCCCCAAGTGTGGGTGGGTGGTTTCGATTTACCTTTCGGTTTGCCGCGTGAGTTGGTTGAACACTTGCACTGGCCCACCGACTGGCTGGTGTGTATGCAGTACTACACCGCACTCAGTCGTGCCGAGATACGCGACACATTCAAAGCCTTTTGCGATGCACGGCCTGTGGGCGGTAAATTTGCCCATCGCGCCACCGACACACCCGCAGGCTCAAGCCCGTCGATGAAGTGGGTCAACCCGCCCGTCGCCTACATGCTGCATGCGGGCGTACCTTTGCTAATCGACGCTGGCATCACACTGCCTCGCTTGCATGTGCCTGCTGCCGCTTCATCGTTGCTCACGCCATTGCGTATTGGCCTAGAGGCCTACCCCGGCCTGCTGGCGCGTGAATTGATCGGTAGTACCTCCTACAAAAGCGACGACAAAGCCAAACAAACGCCCGAGCGCTTGATCGCGCGCAAACAACTGCTGCAAGCGCTAGAAGTAGGTCAAACCCGCTTGGGCCTGCGCCTCAAACTCAGCCATGCGCAGCACGACACCTTGGTCGATGACGCTTCAGGCGATAGCCTAGACGCTGTGCTGTGTATGGTGCAAGCCGCGTGGGCGCAAGCTCAGCATGAGGCAGGCGACGTGCACTACGGGCTGCCTGCCTGTGACCCGCTTGAGGGTTGGATCGTTAGCGCCTAAACGGCTTAACGCTCCGATTCCAAATCCGGAATCCGATTAAACGCAATCCGCATCGGCGCGTGGTCCAGCCCGGCTTGGGCGCTGGCAAAGTACACCGTGTTTTTGCCGTGCTTGCCGTTGAGGGTGTCTATTGCTGCCAGCAGTTTGCGTCGGTCTTTCGCAGGTGGTACGCGGGCGGACAACGAGCCTGTCGGTTCTGGTGCAGTGCCTGCCGCTACCGCGCTAGCGGCTTCTTCATCAAAGCCAAACAAATCGCCCGTGTGCTGACCCGCTTCAATCAAGCCATGTAGTTGCACGCCCACACTCACGGGCTGAGGCAGCAGGTGCAGACCGCTGTGCCACAGCTGCGCGAGTGTGTGCAGCAAAAACGCGGTGTCTTGTGTTTCGCCCACCTGCGCGGCTCGGTCGTCTCCGGTATGACGGCCATACCCGTGGCGGCAGCGCACATGCACGCTCATGCTGGTGGCGTACACGTTTTGCCGGCGCAACCGCATGGCGGCTTTTTGCGTCAGGCGGTTGAGCACCGCAAACGCGCCTGCGGGGTTACGCAAGTCGGGCGGCAGCACATGCGAATGGCCCAGCGACTTGGCCACCGTCTCACGCGGGCCATACCACTGGCCGCGCAGCTTGTCGTACATCTCGGCACCCGCCACGCCGCCCCATGCGGTGCGCAGCAGCTCGCGGGGCGCGGCATACAACTGTTCCATGGTGTGAATGCCGCAGCGCTCTAGCCGCTGCACCATGCGTGGGCCAATGCCGTTGATCGCTTTGGGCTTGAGCCCATACAAACGCTGCGGCAGCTCGTGCGCCTCAATCACGGTCAGCCCATCGGGCTTTTGCATGTTCGACGCCAGCTTGGCCAGTAGTGTGTTGGGCGCAATGCCCACCGATGTGCGCATGCATTCGCCCAGCTGCGCCACCACCTCGGCCTTGATGCGTTCGGCCAGCCCTACCGCACGTTCGCGGTATTGCCAGCGGCCCGTTAGCTCGCACTCCATTTCGTCAATCGACAGCACTTGGCGCACGGGCGCCATCGTGTCCACCACCGCCACCGCGCGGTGGTGCATCTCGACATACTTGGCGTGGTCGGCCAGCACGATGGCAATGTCGGGGCACAGCCGCCGTGCCTCAGCCACCCCCGTGCCCGTGCCAATGCCCAGCGCCTTTGCCTCGTAACTGGCGGCAATGCAGCACGACGTGTCGGCCAGCACCGGCACCACGCCCACAGGCCGCCCGCGCAGCGCGGGGTTGAGCTGCTGTTCAACCGAAGCGAAGTAGCTGTTGAAGTCGACGAAGAGGGAGCGGAGCATGATGACTGTATTTAAACACAGTAATTTCAGGGGTGTTGTATATGATTGCACTTTTTGATAGCATTCTCTACGTCAACACAAAACACCGCAAAACGTTGCGTGCTGTGTTTGCCAAGCCCACATCGGCCTCGCTGGTGTTTGCAGACATTGAGTCGCTGCTGCTGGCCCTAGGCGGTGAGGTGCATGAGCGAGAAGGCTCACGCGTCAAGATCATCTTCAAGGACGAGCAATGGCGCTGCCACCGCCCGCACCCAGGCAAAGAAGCCAAGCGGTATCAAGTGGAAGAAGTGCGCGAGTTGTTAGAACGAATCGGAGTGAAGCCATGAACACCATGACCTACAAAAACTACATTGCTCGCATCGAGTTTGATGAGCGCGACAACATCTTTGTTGGTCGCATTTTGGGCTTACGCAGCATCATCAGTTTTCATGGTGAAACCGTCTCTGAACTTCGTCGCGAGTTTGAAGTGGCTATTGATGACTTTTTGAACGATTGCAAAGCCCAAGGCATCACGCCCGAAAAACCCGCATCAGGCAAGCTCATGCTGCGCGTGCCGCCTGAAACACATGGGGCGGCTTTGGTGGCAGCGCAGGCGGCGGGGAAGAGTTTGAATCAGTGGGCGAGCGAAGTGCTGCGCTCTGCGGCGCACGCTTAAATACACCACCCCATATCGGCAGGCAACACCTCCAGTTGCCGCAACTGTTGAATCGCCTCCGCATCCGTGCGGTACAGGTGCAGCCTCGCATGCGCCTGCAGGCAGCCTGCGCGGCGCAGCACGGTTTCTACCGGTAACTTCATGCCGCTGATGTGCAAGCTGATGCCGCGTTCGCGCAGCATGGCTTCTAGCTTGGCGAGGCTCTCTACACCCGTGGCGTCGATGCGGTTGATGGGCAGTGCAAACAGGCACACATGGGCCACGTTGGGGTGCTGGCTTAGGTGCTCCATCACAGTGCGTTCTAGGGTGCTGGCGGCGGCAAAGTCCAGCTCGGCATCCATGCGCAGGGCGTAGAGGTGGGGCGCCAGGGGTGGCAGTTGCCACAGGTGGCGGTCGCGCAGGCTGCCGTCGGGGTGCAGGCCCACTTCAATGATGCGCGGGTGCAAGCGCGTGTGCAAAAAGTGGCTCAGACCCATCACCACACCGGCCAGCACGCCCCAATACAAACGTGGGGCCGAGAGCAAGGTAATGACAAACGTCACCACCGCTGTCGCGGCCTCGACACGGTTGATTTTGTAGAGCTGCACAAACGCACGCGGCTTGATGAGCCCCAGCACTGCCACCACCACAATGGCTGCCAGCACCGACTGCGGCACAGGCTGCAACACAGCGGTGAAGTACAAGAGGATGACCCAAATGACGGCCACCGAAAAGAGGGTGGCCCATGCCGACTGCGCACCCGCATACAGGTTGAGCGCTGAGCGGCTGAACGACGAGCTGGTGGGAAACGCACCGCACAAGCCGGAGGCTATCTTGGCAAGACCTTGGCCAATCAGGTCTTGGTCTTGGTCCCAGCGTTTGCCACTGCGGTCGTTGTCTACCTTGGCGCTGGAGGCAGTTTCTAAAAAGCTCACCAGCGTGATGACCAAGGTAGGCAGCACCAATTGCTTGAACATGTCCCACTCAATCACGCTGGGCACAAACAACGCCGGCAAACCGTCCGGCAATGCGCCCACCACGGGTGTGCCCGAGGCTTCTAGCCCCAGTGCCCCGCTGAGGCCTGCTGCACCCAGCACCACAACCAACACGGTGGGGAAGGTGGGTCGCCAGCGTCGCGCCAACAGCAGCAATCCCAGTGTGACCAGGCCAAATACCAAACTGGGCCAGTCCATGCCGTGGCCCGTTAGCAAGGTGGACCAGCCCTTTGTCACTCCCAACAACGCGGGCAACTGCGACGAGATGATGAGGACACCTGCGCCCTGTGTGAACGCCATCAACACCGGCGAGCTGACCAAATTCAGCAGCCAGCCAAAACGCGCAAAGCCCAACACCACTTGCAACAAACCCGTCATGAGCGACAGCCACACCGTGAGGTTGACCCATGCTGCACTGCCGGGTGCAGCCATACCGTTGAGTGATGCGGCAATCAAAATCGATGTCAATGCCGTCGGGCCTACAGACAAACGCTGCGACGCGCTAAACAACACGGCCACCAACGCCGGTAGCAGCGACGCATAAATGCCCGTAATCAGTGGCATACCCGCCAAGGTCGCATAGGCCACGCCTTGCGGAATGACCATCAGCCCCACACTCAGGCCTGCGAAGGCTTCGCTTTTGAGCAGTTGTGCGGACGGCCTAGGCCAGTTTAAAAAGGGGAACCCATGTTTTGCAAAGCGCATGCGCTAATCGTAACGGCTGGCTAACCACACGCGGTTAGGTGGTTTGCACAATGCGGCTTTGGGTTGGGGGACGTCATGGGTTTATTGGGGCGTAAGCACAAGCAAGCGAAGGTGCAGGCTGGCGTGGCCCTTGTGCGTATGGCTTTGGGTTGTCTCGCACTGGTGGGGAGTTTGTGCACCATGACATCGGCTCACGCATGGCTCGGCGTGGTCACACATGTGAGCGATGGTGACACGGTGTGGGTACAGCCGCTGCAAGGTGGTGAGGTCTTCAAGGTCCGGTTAGAGGGCATAGACGCCCCAGAGATCTGCCAGCCTTGGGGGCCGCAAGCGCGCGCCGCTTTGTATGCCGTGCTCCAAGGCCAAGTGGTGGATGTGCAAGGGCACGCGCGTGACAACTATGGTCGCTTGCTCGCAAAGCTCTCACGGCAAGGACATGACGTGGGGGCGTGGATGGTGGGGCAGGGTTATGCGTGGTCGTACAGTTTTCAACACCACGCAGGGGTGTATGACGCACAGCAGGCCTTGGCACAAACCCATCGGCTAGGTTTGTTTGCCGAT
>CANCGU010000139.1 GCA_947377705.1 Comamonadaceae bacterium | reverse complement strand
ACCAGCGGCCCCGTGTTGGAAAAGCCCAAAGACTTGGCGGCGCTGCTGACAGGCTTAGAAAAAAACGATGTGTTGTTCATTGACGAGATTCACCGCTTGTCGCCCGTGGTCGAAGAAATTTTGTACCCCGCCTTAGAGGACTACCAAATCGACATCATGATTGGTGAAGGCCCAGCCGCACGCAGCATCAAGCTGGATTTGCAGCCGTTTACCTTGGTGGGGGCCACCACACGCGCAGGCATGTTGACCAACCCGCTGCGTGACCGCTTTGGCATTGTGTCGCGCCTTGAGTTTTACACGGCCGAAGAGCTGCAACGCATTGTGGTGCGCAGCGCGGGTTTGCTCGACACACCGATGGATGTGGCAGGTGGCTTTGAGATCGCGCGTCGCTCACGCGGCACGCCGCGCATTGCCAACCGCTTGCTGCGTCGCGTGCGCGACTATGCCGATGTGAAGGGCACAGGGCGCATCACCGAAGACATCGCCAAGCGTGCCTTGGCCATGTTGGATGTGGACCCACAAGGCTTTGACTTGATGGACCGCAAATTGTTGGAGGCGGTGATCCACCGCTTCGATGGTGGCCCTGTCGGCCTTGACAACATCGCTGCCAGTATCGGCGAAGAGCGCGACACGATTGAAGACGTGATCGAACCGTATTTGATTCAGCAAGGGTTCTTGCAGCGCACGCCGCGTGGCCGCATCGCCACCTTGGCGGCTTATCGTCACTTGGGTGTGACGCCGCCTAAGGCGATTGGCGACGTGTCGACCGACGACGCCTAGGCTTTAGGTGGTGGTTTCGTCGCGCGATGCACCATGGGCATCGTCGAAGTGCGAGACATCGCCCCAGCCCACCAGGCTTAAGCCCTGAGGCGTCCACAGCAAGCGATTGATGGCGGCATTGCCCAGGTGCCAAGTGCGCGGTGCTTGAACGGCTTGATTTGTGGCCAACCGGTACAGCGCATCCATCACGCCACCGTGCGCCACCAGCACAATTTGTTGACCAATGTGCTGAGCTGCCAATTCATCCACGCAGCCTGCAATACGTTCGCGCACCCCGGTGAGGGATTCGCCACCGACGGGTGACCAATGAGGGTCTCGCCCACGCCAGAGCTTGGCGTCTTCCGGCCAGCCACTTTCAATTTCCGCCCAAGTTTGGCCTTGCAGGTGTCCAAAGTGGCGCTCGCGCAGGCCTGTGTGCGCAATCACCGACAGCTGCGTCGCGAAGACTTGGTTTTGTGCAATCGCTTGTGCGGTTTCAAAAGCGCGAGCCAAGTCACTGCTGTAAATCGCAGCAATCTGTTCTTCACGCAGCGCTTGACCTACGCGCTGGGCTTGCCACTTGCCCGTGTCATTCAAGCCAATGTCAAGTTGACCCTGAATGCGTGTGTCGACGTTCCAAGGGGTTTCCCCATGGCGGATGGCGAGGATTCGAGTAGCTTGCATTGAGACAGAGTTTAAAGACGAAAAATCATGCAAAATAGCACGATCGTTCTTTTTATGAATTTCGCATGACAGCTTCTCGCAAAACTGCAGCATCGGAAAGCAAGGTCCTACAGAAGGGCCAACAAACCAAAGCAGCCATCGTCGATGCCGCTTTGGGGCTGGCCACGCAAATTGGACTCGAGGGTTTGAGCATTGGTGCGCTGGCGGAAGTGGCCCGTATGAGCAAGTCGGGCGTGTTTGCGCATTTTGGCTCGCGTGAAGAATTGCAAATATCGGTGGTCCGTGAGTACCACCAGCGCTTTGAAGCAGAGGTATTCCTCCCCATTTTGAAAGCTGAACGTGGCTTGCCGCGTTTGCGCCAACTCTTTGCCAACTGGACCCAACGCACCTCTGCTGAGATTGATTCAGGTTGCCTCTACATCAGTGGTGCGGCCGAGTTTGATGACCGCCCTGGCCCGGTGCGCGAGGCCCTCGCCAGTTCGGTCAAAACATGGCTGGCGGCGGTGTATCGCACGGTGGTGCAAGCGCGTGACGAAGGCCATTTGGCCGCTGACATGGATGCTGAACAAATGGTGTTTGAGTTGCATGGCCTCATCTTGGCTTTGCAATACGAAGCTCGCTTTTTACGTTCTTCTAAATCATTGGCACGCACCACACAAGGGTTTGAAAATATTTTGCAACGCTATGGCGTGAGTCAGGCAAATACGATTTCAAAAATGACCGCCAAGCGTGGCGCCACATCTAAAAAGTAAGGAGACACACATGCCCAGCTACAACCCACCCCTACGTGACATGCAATTTGTTCTGCATGAGGTGTTGAAGGTCACGGATGACCTCAAACACATGCCTTCGCATGCCGACATCGATGTCGAGACCATTGCCGCAGTTTTGGAGGAGGGCGGTAAGTTCGCGTCGGAAGTGATTTTTCCACTTAACCAAGTGGGCGACCAACAGGGCTGCACGCTCGACCGCAGCACGCACGAAGTCAAAACACCCGATGGCTTTAAAGACGCCTACGCGCAATATGTACAAGGCGGCTGGCCTTCCTTAAGTGCTGACCCTCAATATGGTGGTCAAGGTCTGCCCGTGGTGGTCAACCAGTGTTTTTACGAAATGCTCAACAGCGCCAACCAAGCGTGGACCATGTATCCCGGCCTCACGCATGGCGCTTACGAGGCTTTGCATGCCCATGGCACAGATGCGCAAAAAGCGTTGTATTTGCCCAAACTCACCAGCGGCGAGTGGACGGGCACCATGTGTTTAACCGAGCCACATTGCGGCACAGATCTGGGGCTGTTGCGCACCAAAGCCGAACCACAAGCTGATGGCACGTTCCGCATCACTGGTAGCAAAATTTTCATCAGCGCAGGCGAGCACGACATGGTGAGCAACATCGTTCACTTGGTGTTGGCGCGTTTGCCAGATGCGCCTGCGGGGAGCAAAGGCATCAGTTTGTTTGTGGTGCCGAAATTTCATGTCAGCGCCGATGGCAGCTTGGGCGAACGCAACGGCATTTACTGCGGCGGCCTAGAGCACAAGATGGGCATTCACGGCAACGCCACTTGCCAAATGGTGCTGGACGGTGCCGTAGGAACCTTGGTGGGGCAGCCCAACAAAGGACTGGCCGCTATGTTTGTGATGATGAATGCCGCCCGTGTGGGGGTGGGCATGCAGTCGTTGGGCTTGACCGAGGTGGCGTATCAAAATGCGTTGGCTTATGCCAAAGATCGCATTCAGTCACGTAGTTTGACGGGTGTCAAAGAGCCAAGCAAACCTGCCGACAGCATTTTGGTACACCCCGATGTCCGAAAAATGTTGTTGACGGCCAAGGCTTACGCTGAAGGCGGTCGAGCGCTGGCGCTGCACTGTGCCTTGCTGATAGATCGGGAGCTGAATCACCCCGACGAGGCCATACGTGCGGAATCAGCTGAACAAGTGGCGCTACTCACGCCCATCGTCAAAGCCTTCATCACGGACAACGCGTGGACGGCCACCTCATCTTGCATGCAGGTGTTTGGTGGCCACGGCTTTATCCGTGAGTGGGGCATGGAGCAGTACGTGCGCGATGCCCGTATCAACATGATTTACGAGGGCACCAACACCATCCAAAGTTTGGACTTGTTGGGTCGCAAGGTGTTGGGCAACCAAGGTGCGTCGTTGAAGAAGTTTGGCAAGCTGATTGCGGAACTGGTGGCCGATTCGCAAGGTGATGAAGACATGGCCGAGTTCATCAACCCACTGGCGAAGTTGGGTCAACAAATGACCCAATTCACGGGTGAGATTGGCTACAAAGCCCTAGAGAATGCTGACGAGGTGGGGGCGGCGGCGGTGGACTACTTGCGTGTGGCGGGGCACTTGGTTTTTGGCTACTTCTGGGCTCGCATGGCCCGAGTCGCGCTGCAAAAAATTGCAGCGGGCGATCGTGACCCGTTCTACCAAGCCAAGCTGCAAACGGCGCGGTTTTATTTCGCCAAATTGTTTCCAGAAACAGCATCCCTCATGGTCACGGCGCGTGCAGGCGCCGCTGTGCTCATGGAGACAGACGCCGTGTTTGCCTGAGTGGCTGCGTCATAGAAATCAGTTAAATTCAATGCATGATGAATACACGCATTTTGAAAACGCTTTTGGGTGTGGTGCTGATGGCCGCTGGTAGCAGCTTTGCACAAATGACACCTGTGGGTACATGGCACTCGATCGATGACAAAACGGGCGAGGCCAAAGCCGAAATTCAAATCATCGACATAGAAGGGGTGCTCAGTGGCCGCGTGGTGAAGTCGCTGCGCAACGACCCCAACGCCAAGAAAACTTGCGAAGACTGCAAAGATGACCGCAAAGGCCAAACCATCATTGGTATGGAAATCATTCGCGGCGTCAAGATTGAGTCTTCGAGTGAGTTTTTGTGGGCAGGAGGTGGAAAAATCTTAGACCCAGAAAACGGCAAAGAGTACACCTTGAAAATGGTCCCGCAAGAAGGTGGCAAAAAGCTGCAAGTGCGCGGCTACATTGGCCCCTTCTATCGCACACAAACTTGGCTGCGCAGCCAATCACAAGGACAACCATGACTGAAATTTTGAGCCACATCGACAGTGGCGTGATGACCTTGACGTTCAACCGCGTCGACAAAAAGAATTCGCTCACCGCGGCGATGTACGCCGCTTTGGCCGACGCGGTGGCGCAGGCCGAGCACAATGCGGACGTGCGTGTCTTGGTCTTTCAAGGTCACGAAACCGTGTTTTGTGCGGGCAACGACATCGCTGATTTTTTGCACAACCCACCCTCTACCTCAGACGCGCCCGTGTTCCGTTTGTTACGCAACATCGCGGCTTTTCCTAAACCCGTGTTGGCCGCTGTCGCCGGCCCCGCCGTGGGCATTGGCACCACGTTGTTGTTCCATTGCGATTTGGTGTACGCCGGTGACAACGCGGCATTTGCCATGCCGTTTGTGAACTTGGGCGTGTGTCCTGAAGCCGCGTCTAGCTTGCTGGCGCCGCAAATGATGGGCTATCACCGTGCCGCCGAGGCGTTGTTGTTGGGGGAGCCATTCATGGCCGAAGCTGCGCTTGAAGTGGGCTTGGTCAACCGCGTGTTGCCCCCCACGGAGGTGAACAGCTATGTGCAGGTGCAAGCCCGCAAGCTCGCAGCCAAACCTTTGTCGTCACTGCTAGAGACCAAGCGCTTGATGAAAGCAGGTCAAGCCCAGTTGGTGCAAAAGCAAATGAACGAAGAGGCCGCTTCGTTTGGTCGCATGCTCACAGAGCCTGCCGCCAAAGAAGCGTTTGGTGCATTCATGGAAAAGCGCAAACCTGATTTTTCTAAGCTTTGACTGACGCACGGCATGTCACCACCCCTCGCGAGTTCCGTCGTGTTTGAGCCTGAGTACCTTGAAGGCTTTCGCCAAATCTACGAAGAAAAAATTGTCTTCAACCACACCTTAGGTTTGAAACTGGTGAGTGTGGCGCCCGAAGAGGTGGTGGCGCGCATTGACATGCGTCCTGAATTGGTAGGGCACTATGCCTACAACCGAATTCATGGCGGTGTCATCAGTGCGGTGCTCGATGCGATTGGCAGTGCGGCTGTGATGGCTTGCCTGGCCGCGAAGCACATGAAAGAGTCACCCACCGAACGGTTAGAGCGCTTTGCCAAATTAGGCACGATTGATTTGCGCGTGGACTACTTACGCCCAGGCATTGGCGAGCATTTCACGATCCACGCCCATGCCTTGCGCGTGGGCACGCGCGTCGGGACTTCGCGTATGGAGTTTCGAGGGCCGGATGGCACGCTGATGTCCACAGGTACAGGGGCCTACATCGTTTCTTAAGGCTCAGTCTTTGGGAATGATGCGGGGCTTGCCCTCTTGGTCGATGGCCACATAAGTGAGCGTGGCTTCGGTCACTTTCATGTATTCCCCCTGCGAGCTGAAGCGCTCGGCAAACACCTCTACTTTCACGGTGATGGACGTGTTGCCAATGCGTTGCACGCGCGAGAAAAAACTCAAAATATCGCCCACTTTCACGGGGTGTTTGAAGATAAATTCATTCACCGCAATGGTGGCAAAACGTCCGCGTGCATGGCGAGCGGGCAGCACCGCACCGGCCAAATCGACCTGCGCCATGACCCAGCCACCAAAAATGTCGCCGTTGGCATTGCAATCAGCGGGCATGGGGATGACCTTGAGGACCAACTCTTGGTCGGTGGGGAGTGGTTCGGCGTGAGGGTTCTGGCTGATAGACATAGGCACAATCAAAGAATTACTTTTTGGCATTGTGCAACATGCGTCATCACGCCCATTCTTCTGCCCCCGCAGGGCAACACGTCAAACAACGCCCCGACAGTGAAACCTTGAAGCGCCTCTTCCCGTATTTGTGGCAATACAAATGGCGGGTGCTGGCCGCCTTGACCTTCATGGTCGGCGCCAAAGTGGCCAATGTGGGCGTGCCCTTGTTGCTCAAGGACTTGATCGACGCCATGTCATTCAAGCCCAACGACCCGATGGCGGTGATCGTTGTGCCCGTGTCTTTGCTGCTGGTTTACGGCGTGTTGCGCTTGTCGGTGTCCGCGTTCACCGAGCTTCGCGAATTGGTGTTTGCCAAAGCCACGCAGGGCGCGGCACGACAGATTGCGTTGGAGACGTTTCAACACTTGCATGGCCTGAGTCTGCGCTTTCACCTGGAGCGTCAAACGGGTGGCATGACGCGCGACATTGAACGCGGCGTGCGTGGCATTGAGTCGCTTATTTCGTATTCGCTCTACAGCGTGGTGCCGACTTTGATTGAAGTGGCTTTGGTGTTGAGCATCTTGGCGGTGAAGTTTGATGTGTGGTTTGCGGGCATCACGCTGGCAGCGCTGGCGCTGTACATCGTGTTTACCATCAGCGTGACCGAGTGGCGCACGCAGTACCGCCGTCAAGCCAATGAGTTTGACTCAGCAGCACACACCAAAGCCGTGGACTCGTTGCTCAACTACGAGACGGTGAAGTACTTCAACAATGAAGCCTTCGAAGCCGCGCGCTATGACAAAAGCCTAGAGGCCTTGCGTCGTGCGCGTCTGAAAGCACAAACCTCGTTGTCGTTGCTCAACACCGGTCAGCAGCTCATCAT
>CANCGU010000138.1 GCA_947377705.1 Comamonadaceae bacterium | reverse complement strand
TGATGTAGTCATAACAAAGCTTGTCGAGCTGGTTGGTCGTCACACCCGGCACCACATGCGGGGTAATGAAATCGAGAACTTCGGAGGCCAGTTTGCCCGCGATACGCATGCCTTGTGCGCCTTGGGCGTCTTTGATGGAGATGGTCATGCGCGTAATTATCCCATCCATGGCAAAACACGTCTCTTTCCCCCTGAATTGTGTACAAAACGCCTTCTGCGGCCGCGTAAAATCTAGGCTCTGCCGACCAGCCCCAGTCAGCGGCCCGGCTCGATTCGATTTCCGTCTTTTTCTCAAGGCTCCCTCGTGTCCCTGCACATCAGCATTTTCGAAGGCGGTAACGCCCTCAGCGATTTCCGTGTTCAACAGCTCTTGCCCCGTTTGGCGGCAATCTCCCCGCAAATCCAAGGCCTGAGTGCCCGTTTTGTGCATTTGGCTGCAACCGAGGCCCCCGTGGATGCCGCCCAGCAACAAACGCTCGCGGCGTTGCTGACCTACGGCGAGCCCGCACATGCAGCTCCTGCAGGCACCTTGTTGGTGGTGACGCCACGATTTGGCACGGTGTCGCCTTGGGCATCGAAGGCCACCGACATTGCACACAACTGCGGTTTGCAGCTCAAGCGCATTGAACGCATCACCGAGTTCCACCTTCAGCTCAAAGACGGCTTACTCAGCAAAGCCACGCTCACGCCCGAACAACTGGCCGCCGTGGCCGATGTGTTGCACGACCGCATGACCGAGTCCGTCATGCGCACACGCGACGAGGCGTTGGGCTTGTTCACCGAGTTGCACCCCGCACCGATGGAACAAGTGGACGTGCTCACCGGTGGCGAAGCTGCTTTGCAAGACGCCAACAAGCGCTGGGGCTTGGCCTTGGCCGAGGATGAGATTGCGTACTTGGTGAACGCCTTCACCCAACTCAAGCGCAACCCCACCGATGTGGAGCTGATGATGTTTGCCCAGGCCAACAGCGAACACTGTCGCCACAAGATTTTCAATGCCGAGTTCACCATCGACGGTGAGGCGCAATCGCACAGCCTGTTTGGCATGATTCGCCACACCGAAAAAACCAGCCCGCAATACACGGTGGTGGCGTATTCGGACAACGCCTCCATCATGGAAGGCCACCAGGTCGAGCGATTCATCGCCACCCACAATGGCAAAGACCTGCCTCAGTACGAGAAAGTGTCCGCCACCAACCATGTGTTGATGAAGGTCGAAACCCACAACCACCCCACGGCCATTTCGCCATACCCCGGTGCGTCCACCGGCAACGGCGGCGAGATTCGCGACGAGGGTGCCACAGGCCGAGGCTCCAAGCCCAAGGCCGGTATGTCGGGCTTCACCGTGTCGAAGTTGTGGGGCAGCACCAATGACAAAAGTTTAGGCCGCCCCTCGCACATGGCTAGCCCTTTGCAAATCATGACCGAAGGCCCACTGGGCGGCGCAGCGTTTAACAACGAATTTGGCCGTCCCAACCTGACCGGCTACTTCCGCGAGTACGAACAAGAGGTGGCTGGCGTGACACGCGGCTACCACAAGCCCATCATGATCGCGGGCGGTTTGGGCGTGATTGACAGTGAACAAACCAAGAAGATTGAGTTCCCTGCTGGCACCTTGCTGATTCAACTCGGCGGCCCCGGTATGCGCATTGGCATGGGCGGCGGCGCAGCCAGCTCAATGGCGAGCGGCACGAACGCGGCTGAGTTGGACTTTGATTCGGTGCAACGTGGCAACCCCGAGATCGAGCGCCGCGCGCAAGAGGTGATCAACCATTGCTGGGCGCAGGGCGTAAACGGAGGCCCATCCGGTAGCGGCAACCCCATCCTCGCCATTCACGACGTGGGCGCAGGCGGCTTGTCCAACGCGTTTCCCGAACTCACCAACGATGCAGGCCGTGGCGCACGCTTTGATTTGCGTGCTGTGCCGCTGGAAGAATCAGGCTTGGCCCCCAAAGAAATTTGGTCGAACGAGAGCCAAGAGCGCTACGTGATGGCCATTGCGCCTGAGTCGCTTGAACAATTCAAAGCCTTCTGCGAGCGCGAGCGTTGCCCGTTTGCGGTGGTGGGTGTTGCCACCGAAGAACGGCACCTGACCGTTGCCAGTGAAGATGCCACGCTGGCACACCATTTAAGCGCCCCCTCGGGGGGCAGCGAACCACACGAAGTGGGGAGCGTGGGGGCTGCAGTCAACATGCCCATGAACGTGCTCTTGGGCAAACCACCCAAAATGCACCGCGATGTGACGCGTGTCGAGCGCACCAGCGCCCCCATGGACCTCACAGGCGTGAGCTTGCAAGAAGCCGTGATCAACGTGTTAAGCCACCCCACGGTGGCCAGCAAACGCTTTCTCATCACCATTGGCGACCGCGCCGTGGGTGGCCTGACGCACCGCGACCAAATGGTCGGCCCTTGGCAAGTGCCGGTGGCTGACGTGGCCGTGACCTTGGCCGATTACAAAGGCTTCCAAGGCGAAGCCATGAGCATGGGCGAGCGCACACCACTCGCGTCCCTCGACGCACCTGCATCTGGCCGCATGGCCGTGGCCGAGGCCATCACCAATTTGTTGGCCGCACCGTTTGAGTTGCCGCGCGTCAAACTCAGTGCCAACTGGATGGCCGCTTGCGGCGAAGCCGGTGAAGACGCTGCCTTGTACGACACCGTCAAAGCCGTGGGCTTGGAACTCTGCCCAGCCTTGGGCATTTCCATCCCCGTGGGCAAAGACAGTTTGTCCATGCGCACGCAGTGGAGTGAGAACGGCGAGACCAAAAAAGTTACCTCGCCAGTGAGCCTCATCATCAGTGCGTTTGCCTCCATCGCCGATGTGCGCGGCACACTCACACCGCAACTCAACAACACCGACGACACCACCTTGGTGTTGGTGCAGTTGGGCGAGGGCAAGCGCCGCATGGCCGGCAGCATCTTGGGCCAAGTGTTGAATCAACCCGGTGATCAAGTGCCAGACCTCGATGATCCACAAGACTTGGTCAAGCTCGTCAACGCCGTCAACGCCTTGCGTGCGCAAGGCAAAATTTTGGCGTACCACGACCGCAGCGACGGTGGCCTGATGGCCGCCGTGTGCGAAATGGCCTTTGCGGGCCAAGTGGGCGTGGCGCTGAATGTGGACATGCTCGTCACCGAGGGGGACGGCATCCAAGACAGCCGTGCCGAATACGGCGATAGCAAAAACTGGGCAAGCCAAGTGAGTGCCCGTCGGGAAGAACTCACGTTACAAGCCTTGTTCAACGAAGAGCTGGGCGTGGTGCTGCAAGTGCGCACGTCAGAGCGCAACGAGGTGATGCAAACCTTACGTGAGCATGGTCTGTCCAAGCACAGCCACTTTGTGGGCAAGACACGGCCCCAATCGTCCACCATCGCCAAAGGCAAGGGCGAGATCAGCGTATGGCGCGACACCAAAGAAGTGTTCGTGGCCAAGCTGGCTGACCTGCACCAAGTGTGGGACAGCGTGAGCTGGAAGATTTGCCAACAGCGCGACAACCCCGCTTGCGCTGATGCAGAGCACGCCGCAGCTGGCAATCCAACCGACCCCGGCATGCATGTGCATTTGCCTGCGGGCATCACCGACAACGTGGCAGCCCCGTTCATCAACGTGGCGGTCAAACCCAAAGTGGCCGTGCTGCGCGAGCAGGGCGTCAACTCACACATTGAGATGGCCTATGCCTTTGCCGAAGCTGGCTTTGACGCCTACGACGTGCACATGACCGACTTGCAAACAGGCCGCGCCAAGCTGCAAGACTTCAAAGGCTTGGTGGCTTGCGGTGGCTTTAGCTACGGCGACACCTTGGGCGCTGGCATTGGCTGGGCCCGCAGCATCACGTTCAACCCCGTGTTGTCTGAGCAAATGCAGCAGTTCTTTGCTCGCACCGACACCTTTGGCTTGGGCGTGTGCAACGGCTGCCAAATGTTTGCCGAGCTGGCCGACATCATCCCTGGCGCCCAACACTGGCCACGCTTCACCACCAACCAAAGCGAGCGCTTTGAAGCGCGTTTGAGCATGGTGGAGGTGTTGCAGTCACCGTCGCTGTTCTTTGCAGGCATGGCTGGTGCGCGCTTGCCCATTGCCGTGGCCCACGGCGAAGGCTTTGCCAACTTCAGCCAACGTGGAGATGCCGCCAAGGTGTTGCCCGCCATGCGTTTTGTGGACAACCACGGTGCAGCGACTGAAGCCTATCCGTTCAACCCCAATGGCAGCGCAGGGGGCTTGACCTCTGTCACCACCGCCGACGGCCGCTTCACCGCCATGATGCCGCACCCCGAGCGCGTGTTCCGCAACGTGCAAATGAGCTGGACCGACTTGGCCGCTTCGGGTGGTGCGGAGGAGTTCAGCCCGTGGATGCGCATGTGGCGCAATGCGCGTCAGTGGGTGGATTGATTCATCTGCGGTTTTTTATGGACGCGTTTTGTAAAACGTGATGGGCGACTCAGCCATCTCTTTGATGCGTTGGTTGAGGACCGACTTTTTCATTTTGCCAACCACATGCATCTCACACGGTTTGCAGTCAAAACGCAGGGTGAGTTTTTCGCTGCCGTTGATGAGCATGAGTGGCTCGGCCTTGACCGTGCCTTGCACGCCCGTGACGCCCTTGGCTTGTTTGGGGCATAGGCTCATGCTAAAGCGCACACAGTGTTTGGTGATCATCAAGCTGGCTTCGCCGAGTTCTTCGTGGCTCTCGTAAGCAGCTTCAATCACCTTCACACCGTGCTTGGCATAGAAGTCGTGTGCTTTTTGGTTGTAGACGTTGGCCAGATACGTGAGCGAATCTTCGGGGTAGCTCACAGGCGGCTCAACGGCTGCTGCGCGCTGAGGGCGCTCATACGCTTTGAGACGCGCCATCTCTAGTTGTTCCACTGCATCGCGGCGCAAAGCATTGAGCGACGAGGCCGGCACAAACCAAGGCTGGCTGAGGTTGATTTGCAGGTTGAGCACTTCAAACACGGTTGCGCCAAATTTACTCAGGTGCTCGCGCAGGCTGGCATCGTTGCGCACCGCGTCTTTTGCAAGTTCTTTTGTGCAGTTCAGGGTGGCGCTGGCGGTGTGACCATCTTCGTCGGTGAGGGTCAGCACAAAGCCTTGCGGTGTTTCGGCAAACGCCACCCATGCGCCGATGCGGCGCTCGCTGGAGTTTTTCTCAAGGCCACGCACCCAGTCCATGTCGCGATTGCGGTTGATGACCATGCCTGCGCGCAAATCGCGAAAGCCTTCGATCGGGTCTTTGGGGTACAAGCGCCACACGCCTTTTTTAGGGCTTGGCTCCGCGCGGTTGATGGCCACGCCCACCAGTTCTTTTTGCAGGTCGTAGTAGCACAGGCCGTCGCCGTTATGCAGCACGCTGTCTTTGTCGTAGGGCTGTACTTCAAGCCAATTCGGGCCCGTGCCCATGACTTCACCCAACACAATACCTGGGTTCTTGGGTGAGTCAAACGCGCCAATGTCTTCTTTGCGGCCTTGCACAAAGTAGTCGGTGAATTCGCGGTTGAAGTTTTGTTCGGGGTTGGGTGTGAAGTACAGCGTGGTGTTGCCACTGGATGCACGGCTGAGCGGGGGGCGCTCTGGGTCGGCAGAGTATTGGCGGGCTTCAATCAGCTCGTCCATCAACACGCGGTAGTGGCCGGTGATGTTCTTCACATAGGCCATATCTTTGTAGCGGCCTTCAATTTTGAAACTGCGCACACCCGCATCCACCAACGCGGCAAGGTTTTCGCTTTGGTTGTTGTCTTTCATCGAGAGCACATGCTTGTCGTGCGCGATGAAGCGGCCTTGGGCATCGGTGACGTGATAGGGCAGGCGGCAGGCTTGGCTGCAGTCGCCTCGGTTGGCGCTGCGCCCTGTGTGGGCATGGCTGATGAAGCACTGGCCGCTGTAGGCCACGCACAAGGCGCCGTGCACAAAGAACTCCAGCTTGCAACGCTCGGCATCCAGCACCTCGTGAATGGCTTTGATTTGCGGCAAGGTCAGCTCGCGGGCCAACACGATTTGCGAGAAACCCACGTCTTGCATGAAGCGCGCTTTCTCGGGTGTGCGAATATCGGTTTGTGTGCTGGCGTGGAGTTGAATGGGCGGCAAGTCCAGCTCAAGCAAACCCATGTCTTGCACGATCAGCACGTCAGCGCCTGCTCGGTACACATCCCAAGCCATTTGGCGAGCGGCTTCTAGCTCGTCGTCGCGCAAGATGGTGTTGAGGGTGATGAAGATTTTGCTGTTGAAGCGGTGCGCCTCTGTGCACAAACGCTCGATGTCTTGCAAGGTGTTGGTGGCACTGGCTCGGGCGCCAAAGGCCGGAGCGCCGATGTACACCGCGTCTGCGCCGTGGTGGATGGCGGCAATGCCAATGTCGGCGTCACGCGCGGGAGCAAGCAGTTCGAGTTGGTGGTTGAGCAAGGACATGGCTTGAATTATCTAGAAAAACAAAAGCGGCCCGAAGGCCGCTGAGTGCATGGGGCAAAGGCGAATTACTCGACCTTGGCTTTGGCGCGCAGTTCTTGTTGGAATGCGGCCATGCGCTGTTGCGTCATTTGTTGGACGATTTGCGGTTTGACTTCTTCGAGCTTGGGCAACTGGGCTTCTCGCACGTCGTCCAAACGAATGATATGGAAACCAAACTGGCTTTGCACGGGCGCAGACACTTGGCCTTTGTTCAAAGCGACCATCGCATCAGAGAACTCTTTGACATAGTTGCCAGGCGCTGCCCAATCGAGGTCGCCGCCATTGGCACCTGACCCTGGGTCTTTGGATTGCTTCTTGGCGATGTCTTCAAACTTGCCGCCTTTTTTCAGGCTGGCGAGGATGGCTTCGGCTTGGTCTTTGGTTTCCACCAAAATGTGGCGAGCGCGGTACTCTTTGCCACCATTGGCCGCCACAAACTTGTCGTATTCAGCTTGCACGTCAGCATCGGTCACAGCCGAAGTCTTTTGGAATTCGGCGAACAACTCACGAATCAAAATGGTTTGACGGGCCAGCTCGATTTGTGCTTTGTATTCAGGCGTGGCATCCAAACCGCGCTTTTGCGCTTCTTGCATGAAGAT
>CANCGU010000137.1 GCA_947377705.1 Comamonadaceae bacterium | reverse complement strand
CTGATTGGTCGCTTAGCCCGTGGCTACAACGCAGCCAGGTTTGCCAGCACGCTGGCCATGTTGGCCACTGCGGGCGTTCCCATTTTGAAAGCGCTGCAAGCGGCCGCCGACACCCTCAGCAACACCGCGCTCAAACGCGATGCACAAGCGGCCCTGGTGCTGGTGCGTGAGGGTGCGCCGCTGGCTTCTGCCCTTGCACAACACGCCCGCTTCCCACGCTTGTTGGTGATGTTTTCGCGCTTGGGCGAGCAAACCGGCACACTACCCACCATGCTGCAACGCGCAGCAACGCAACTGAGCGAAGACGTGCAACGCCGCGCTTTACAACTGGCGACTATCCTTGAGCCCTTGCTCATCGTGGTCATGGGCGCGATGGTCATGCTCATCGTGCTGGCCGTGATGCTGCCCATCATTCAACTCAATCAATGGGTGAGGTAAATCATGGGTGTTTCTCTCGACGGTAAATTGGTGGTCGCGATTTCGTCTCGCGCCCTGTTCGACTTTGAAGAAGAAAACCAAGTCTTCGAACAAGGCGATGACCGCGCCTACATGAATCTGCAGCTCGACCGTCTGGAAACTCCAGCCAAACCCGGCGTGGCGTTTTCGTTGGTGCAAAAGCTATTGGCTTTCAACACGTCTGAAGCACAACGCGTGGAAGTGGTGATCCTCTCGCGCAACGACCCTGTCAGCGGCATGCGTGTGTTTCGCTCGGCGCAGCACTACGGCTTGCCGATTCAACGCGGCAGCTTCACCCGAGGTCAATCGCCCTGGCGCTATTTGCGCCCACTCAACGCCAACTTGTTTTTGTCTACGCATTTATCAGATGTGCGTTCGGCACTCGATGCAGGTGTTCCCGCCGCACAGGTGTATCCGCACTCGGCCCACGCCTCAGAGGCCAACCCACACGAAGTACGCATTGCCTTTGACGGTGATGCTGTGCTGTTCAGCGACGAAGCCGAGCGGGTGTTTCAAGCCCAAGGCTTGGACGCGTTCCAACAGCATGAAAAAACCAATGCGGCACAGCCTTTGCCCGCCGGTCCTTTCAAACCCTTGCTGGCCGCCTTGCAAGTGCTGCAACAAGCGGGCACACCGCACATGCGCATTCGCACCGCGCTGGTCACCGCACGCAGCGCGCCTGCCCACGAGCGCGCCATTCGCACGCTGATGAACTGGAACATTGAAGTGGACGAAGCCATGTTCTTGGGCGGCCTTGAGAAAGGCGAGTTCTTGCGCGAGTTTGAGCCTGATTTTTTCTTTGACGACCAAACCGGCCACATCGAATCAGCTGCCCGTCACGTCCCCGCAGGCCATGTGGCCAGTGGCGTGCGCAACACCGAAGTCTGAAAACACATGAACACATTTAAAAGCGTAGCCAACAACGTGGCCACGAATTGGCAAAAAAGCCGCTTGCAGCTCAGCCGCGTTTGGGCGTTGTCTCTACCCTATTTCAAGTCTGAAGAAAAATGGCGTGCCCGCTTATTACTCGCGGCTTGCGTGGGCTTGAACCTGGGCATGGTGTACATGATGGTCTTGCTCAACGACTGGAACCGCGTGTTCTACGACGCACTGCAAAACCGCAACGCCGAGGTGTTTTGGCATCAGCTCGGCGTGTTCGCCGTGTTGGCCACTTGCTTCATCATCGTCGCTGTTTATCGTTTCTACCTCACGCAGTTGCTGGAAGTCCGTTGGCGCGCCTGGATGACGCGCGACTATTTGCAACGCTGGCTCACAGGCCATGTGTTTTACCAACTCGAACTGCAAAGCAAAAACGGGACGGACAACCCTGACCAGCGAATTCAAGAAGACATACAGCAGTTCACCGCCGACACGGTGGGTCTGTCTCTGGGCTTGTTAGATGCCTCCGTCACGCTGCTGAGCTTTGTGGGCATCTTGTGGTCGCTTTCGGGGGGTTTTAGCTTTGACGTGGGGGGTGAACGCTTCAACATCCCCGGCTTCATGGTGTGGATGGCCTTGGCCTACGCATTGGCGGGCAGCTTGATCGGGCACTTCATTGGCCGTTCGATGGCGTCTCTGAATTTTTCGCAACAACGCCTAGAGGCTGACTTTCGTCACCACCTGATGCGCGTGCGTGAGTACAGCGAAGCCATTGCACTGGACCGTGGTGGCCGTGTCGAACGTCTGTCACTGCAAGAGCGCTTTGCGCAAGTGCTGGACAACTTCATGCGTTTGCTGCGTGTGCAAAAACGTTACACCTGGTTTAACTCGGGCTATGGTCAAGCGGCGGTGGTGTTCCCCATGTTGGTGGCGTCACCGCGCTATTTCAGTGGGGCCATTCAGTTGGGTGAGCTGATGCAAATTTCATCCGCCTTTGGCCAAGTGCAAGAGTCATTGAGCTGGTTCATCAGCAACTACAGCCGCTTAGCGTCATGGCAAGCCACCACGCTGCGTTTGACCAGTTTTCAAGACCAGATGCTGGCGATCAAGGTTGATGAAGTGGCAGCGCCTGAAACGACGCCTCTGTCTTTCACTGGCGCCACACCCGTCACGCACACGGGGATCAATGCATTGCACACCACGCCACTCACGATTTCTCTGCCCAATGGCGACGTGTTGTTGGCTGACACCTCGCTCAACGCAACAGCGGGCGACACCGTGTTGATTCGCGGTCCATCCGGTTGCGGCAAGTCGACCCTGCTGCGTGTGTTGGCCGGCATTTGGCCGCACGTCACGTCGCCCACGCACGATCGCCGTGGCGAGCCCATCACCTACGGTCCTGTGGTGCTGCCCGAGGGCAGCGTCTTCATGCCGCAACGCCCCTACTTTCCAGAAGGCACCTTGCGTCAAGCGCTGGCCTACCCCGACAGTGCCGAGCACTACACCGACGAAGCTTTGAAGAACGCGTTGTACGACGCGCTGCTGCCTCATTTGGCGAACGCGCTAGACGTGGCCGGTCAATGGACACAACAGCTTTCAGGCGGCGAGCAACAGCGCTTGGCCTTGGCGCGTGTGCTGCTCAAGCGCCCACGTTGGGTGTTTGCCGACGAGGCCACCAGCGCCTTGGATGAAGCAGGCGAAAAAGTGCTTTACGAAAAACTGCGCACCATGGTGCGTGAAGAAGGCGGTGGCTTGGTGTCCATCGCCCACCGTGCCAGCGTGGCCAGTTACCACGACACGGTTTGGCAATTTGTGCCTGCCCCCGAGGGCAGTGCCGCCAAGTTTGCGCTGGTCACGTCCTAAAAATTAAGCCCTCCAGCGCTCCCAGCCTTTGGCGCGCAAATCGCACGCAGGGCAGGTGCCGCAGCCATAGCCCCAGTCGTGGCGATGGCTGCGGTCACCCATGTAGCAGGTGTGGGTGTGTTCCACGATCAGGTCCACCAGCTGGTCGCCACCATCGGCGTGTGCTTTTTGACCTAAGTCGTAAGCCAGCTGCCAAGTCTGTGCCTTGTCGATCCACATCAGGGGGGTTTCGATCAACAAGCGTCGGTCCATGCCCAATGACAAGGCAATTTGCATGGCCTTCATGGTGTCGTCGCGGCAGTCGGGATAACCTGAGAAATCGGTTTCACACACGCCGGTGACGATGACATCCAAATCACGGCGATAAGCCAAAGCAGCGGCTAGCGTGAGGAACAACAAGTTGCGCCCTGGCACAAAGGTGTTGGGCAAGCCCGAGGCTTCCATCTTGAACGCCATGTCACGCGTGAGGGAGGTTTCACTCACCTGCCCCAACACGCCGAGGTCTAGCAAATGGTCTTCCCCTAGCTTGTTCGCCCACTGTGGAAACTGCGCGCGCACTTGTGCCAGCACTTGCAAACGCGCTTCTAGTTCGACCAAATGCCGTTGGCGATAGTCAAACGCGAGGGTCTCCACGCGCTCGTATTGCGCCAGCGCATGGGCCAAACAAGTGGTGGAGTCTTGCCCGCCCGAGAACAAAACCAGTGCGTTGCGGTGAATGGGGTGACGTGCTTGCATGGGTGGTTCAGTGTGAAGATTCTTTGGCGTGCGAAATTTTGTCGGTCAGCGCAATGGCCAAAGCGCTGAGCAAGAAGGTGATGTGGATGATGGTTTGCCACATCAACACTTTCTCGTCGTAATTGGCCGCATTGATGAAGGTCTTCAACAGGTGAATCGACGAAATACCAATGATGGCCATACCCAGCTTGACCTTCAACACCGAGGCGTTCACATGGCTGAGCCACTCCGGCTGATCCGGGTGGTCTTCGAGGTACATGCGAGACACGAAGGTTTCATACCCCCCCACAATGACCATGATGAGCAAGTTAGAGATCATCACCACGTCGATGAGGCCCAACACCACCAACATGGTGATGGACTCGCTCAGGTGCGTGACCGTCATGCCGTTTTTGTAGCCAATGCTGGTCACCAAAGCATCCAGCGCCGCCTGACTACCAAATGCCGCCTCAACCAAATGCACCAACTCCACCCAAAAATGAAAGACGTACACCGCCTGTGCCGCGATGAGGCCCAAATACAAAGGCAGCTGTAACCAGCGGCTGGCAAAAATAAAACGGGGCAAGGGAGGGATTGGCTTCATACGGAACAATCTAGAGTGAATGCGTAAATTTTGCCTGAGCCCGCCTAAACTCCAGCCATGTTGATACAAATTTTCTCTTTGATCCTGCACTTTGCCGTCGGCTTGGTGGCGGGCACCTGTTTGCTGCGCATGTACATGCATTTGCAGCGCATCAATTTGTCGTCAAGCGGGGGCAACCCATTGGCACCCTTTGTGTTCAGCATCACCAATTGGATTGTGCTGCCCGTACGCCGCTTTGTGCCCGGGATAGGCCGCTTAGACACGGCAAGCTTGGTCGCCGCCTATGCCGTGTTGCTGGCCAAGCACTCGCTGCTTTGGATCATGGCAGGGGCGCCCGCGCATTGGCTGGCTTTGCTGGCGAATGCGGGCTTTGAGCTGGTCAGCGTGATTTTGTCGAGCTTGATGTGGCTGGTGATTGGCTACGCGCTGTTGTCTTGGTTCAGCGCAGCATCGGATGTGCGTTATTTTTTAGCGCAATTGGTCGAGCCCCTGTTGCGCCCTCTTCGCCGTGTGTTGCCGCAGATGGGTGGGGTGGATTTGTCACCCATCGCACTGATGCTGTTGATTCAAATCGCTGAAATCGTGCTGCACAACGTGCAGATGCAATTGATTTTTTAAAACCTCTGACCAAGGAATCACCATGACGCTCCAACAGATTTGGCTTGCTGCATCATTGGTTTTTGCAACGCTACCGACGGCAGCACAAACTGCCACCACACCTGTGGTCGCCTTGTCACCCGTACGCACCATCGACGTCCTGGATGTGCAGCGCTACATGGGCACTTGGTACGAAATCGCCAAGTTCCCCAATCGCTTTCAACGCCAATGCGTGACCAACACGCGCGCGCAGTATTTGGCGCAGACCGATGGCTCAGTGCAAGTACTCAACAGCTGCGTCAGTGTCGATGGCCGCACGATCGACGCTTTGGGCTTGGCCAAACAAGTTGGCCCGGCCACCTCGCCCAAACTGCAAGTCCGCTTTGCCCCCGCATGGCTCAGCTGGCTGCCGATGGTGTGGGGCGACTATTGGGTGATTGACCTCGACGCCGACTACCGACTGGCCGCGGTGAGTGACGCCAAACGCGAATACCTGTGGGTGCTGTCGCGCACGCCGCAGGTCGATGCCATGGCCTATGGCGCACTGCTAGAGCGCCTCAAAGCACAAAACTTTGACGTGCAAAAACTCGAACGCACGGTTCAAACTTCAGCCACGCGTTGAAGCAAACAGCCTCAACCCTGCGTTTTTTGACGAAGCTCGTACAAAGTTAACAAACCACCGGCCAGACCGCTCAAGGTAATCAGGCCAATGCCAAGCAGCGACCCATGGTCTGGCACATGCTGAAAGATCAACCAATCGCCCAACATGGCAAATCCAATTTGCGCGTACATATAGGGCATCAGCGTGCCAGCGGGCGAGCGTTCAAACGCCAAGATGAGTAAAAAATGTCCGATGCAACCGGACACGCCCATCAACACCAATTCCAGCAAGAGCTGCGTGTCGGTCACTGGCGTCCAAAACCAAAAGAGTGGCACGGAGGCCAGCGCGGTGCCAATCCAGGTGGTGTAGAACTGTGTGGTCATGGCATCTTCCGTGCGCGCCATCTTGCTGGTGAGCAGTTGGAAGGCCGCATTCACGAGCACCAAGGCAAGCGGGATGAGCAAAGGCCAACCAAAGACTTGTGTGCCTGGCCGCACAATGATGAGGGTGCCGATGAACCCGCCACACACCAAAACTACACGCTGCGTGGAGACATGTTCACCCAACATGCGCGTCGCCAACAGCGTGACGAGCAAAGGCACCGTCATCACAATGGCCGTGAACTCACCCACGGGCATGAGCTGCAAACTCGCAAAAGCCAAGCCTGTGACGGACACCAACAACAGGCCGCGCGTGATTTGCTGACGTGGGTTATTGGTTTTGACGACGTCAAGGCCTTTGATCGGCAACACCACAGCGGTGGTGAGCAAGGCCTGAAAAAAGTAACGTGCCCACACGGCCATCATGAGCGGAATTTCCGTGGTCACCCGCTTGCTCGTGGTGTCTAACGTGGCAAAGCACATGACGGCAAAAAGCAATAAACAGATGCCGATCAACGCGTTGTGCTTTTTTTGATGCGGCATCAGTGTTTCGTTTTCGCGTGTCGCAAGTTGTTACAGCGGTCATGGCTGATCGCCAAATTGTCTTGGTGGCTGTTGCCGCCCTCACTCAGCGGCTGGATGTGCTCTAGCGTGGCGTCGGCGTGCGCCACATGCTCGCCGCAAACCCAACACGGCACCACGCCATGCAACTGGCGCGCTACCGTTTTGTAGATTTTGTCGCGGGTGAACTTGAGGCGACTCAAGGCGTTACTTGACCCAAGCGGTCAAGGTTTTGGCGTAGGCGTCAAAGTCTTTGATGGGGCGCTTGGCCACACCCGAGGCTTCAGCCGCACGCGCCACCGCAGGCGCAATGCGCTGGATGAGACGTGTGTCGAAAGGCTTAGGAATGATGTTGTCCACACCAAAGGACAAATCCAAACCGGGGTAAGCGGCTTGCACCTCGGCAGTCACTTC
>CANCGU010000136.1 GCA_947377705.1 Comamonadaceae bacterium | reverse complement strand
CCTCTTGGCCCAGCATCTCAACGGCATGCCCGCGTTCGGTGGCCTTGGAGGGCAAGAAGCCGACAAACACAAATCCAGAAGAGTCGTGTGCAGGTGTGCCGCAGGCACTAAGGAGCGCGGTCACGCTGCTCGCGCCGGGTAGTGGCATCACGCGCAACCCCGCGCTTTGCACCTGCCATGCCAAGCGAGCGCCTGGGTCGCTCACAGCGGGCGTGCCCGCATCGCTCACATAAGCCACACGCTGGCCAGCTTGTAGGCGGCGAATTACTTCTTCTGCCGCTTCGGCCTCGTTGTGTTGGTGTACCGCCAGCCAGTGCGAGGCAGATTTGTCGATACCGTAGGCGCGCAGCAAAGTTTGTGAGTGGCGCGTGTCCTCACAAGCCAACGTGTCGCAAAGACTCAGCACATGCAACGCACGCAAGCTGATGTCAGCCAAATTACCAATGGGCGTGGCCACCACATACAGCGTGCCTGTGGGGTGGTTTTGGGCGGCTGCGGCAGCGTGTGCGGCAGTCAAGGCGGAATCGAAGTTGACGTTCATCAAGGAGGTGCTGTGAACAAACCCAATGGCCAAGCGCAAGAACAAAAGCCCCTGCAACCAACCACCAAGCAAAAAGGAGATGCAGCCGAAGGCCGCGCGCTGCAACATTTACAAGCACAAGGCCTGCAACTGGTGCAACGCAATTATCGGACGCCCGGGCGGGGCGGTGGAGAAATAGATTTAATCGTCCAAGACGTCGACGGCACATTGGTGTTTGTCGAGGTGCGTACGCGTGCGAGTGTCAAACATGGCGGCGCTTTGGCCAGTGTGACCCTCGTGAAGCAACAAAGGCTGATCTTTGCTGCTCGGCATTTCTTATTGAAATTACGCCAAGTGCCCCCATGTCGGTTTGATGTGATCGCCGTCGAAGGCGATGATTTGCATTGGTTCAAGGCGGCATTTGATGCCCACTAACACGCAGACGATCGATAGACACAAAAGGTATCATTGGCACCATGCTTGAGCAACGAATCGAACAACACTTCATCGACTCTGCCGACCTGAAATATCAGGCCGCACAAGTCTTGTCTAAACCCATTGCAGCCGCTGTGTCGGCCGTGCTGGCCAGTGTCACCAGCGGTGGCAAGGTGCTGGCGTGCGGCAATGGCGGCTCTGCCGCTGACGCGCAGCATTTTGCAGCCGAGTTTGTGGGCCGCTTTGAGCGTGAGCGCCCTGAGCTGGGTGCCATTGCGCTGACCACGGATACGTCCATCATCACCGCCATTGCCAACGATTACAGCTACGAACAAATTTTCTCGAAGCAAGTGCGTGCTCTTGGCCAGTCTGGCGATGTGTTGTTGGCCATCACCACCAGCGGCAGCTCGCCCAATGTGTTGGCGGCCATTCAAGCCGCGCATGAGCGCGATATGACCGTGGTTGCCCTTACCGGCAAAGGCGGCGGCAAGATGAGCCAAGCCTTGCGCGAAACCGATGTGCACATTTGTGTGCCGCACGACCGCACCGCCCGTATTCAAGAAGTGCACCTGTTAGCCATCCATTGCATTTGCGATGGTGTGGACACGCAGTTGCTGGGTGACTCAGAAAGTAAAGAATGAAATTGCTGAATAAATCAACCGCATCGCTGCTCTCCACCTTGGTCATGTGCTTGGGGCTTGCCTCTTGTGCGGCGCCTTTGATGTTTGGTGGCGTCATCGGGGGCGCTATGGTGGCGAGCGACCGTCGCACGACCGGCATTCAACTTGAAGACGAAGGCATTGAGCAACGCAGCGCCTCCGCGATTCGTGAAAACTTTGGCAGCAAAGAGCACATCAACATCACCAGCTACAACCGTCAGGTGCTGATCACGGGTGAAGTGTCTAACGACACTGTCCGTTCGCAAGTGGAACAGTTGATGGGTCGCGTTCAAAACGTTCGCGCCGTGGTGAACGAGTTAGCCGTTGGCCCCGCATCGAGCTTCAGCGACCGCTCTAGCGACACCTTGTTGGTGGCCAAAGTCAAAGCCGCCATGGTGGATACCGAAGACGTGTTTGCCAATGTGTTCAAAGTGGTGGGTGAGCGCGGTACGGTGTACCTCATGGGTCGTGTCACCCAACGCGAAGCCAAACGCGCGACCGATGTGGTGCGGGGTGTCAGCGGCGTCAAACGCGTGGTGCGCGTGTTTGAGTACGTCACCGAAGACGAGTTACGCGCCATGCAACCCAAGCGCAGCGATGAGGCTCCCCGAACCGGCAGCGTTCCTCTGAACGCGCAGCCGGTGGTGACCCCTATCAAGTAACGCGCTTAGCGCAGTCGCTTGATCAGGCTGGATGTGTCCCAGCGGTTGCCGCCCATTTTTTGAACGTCACCGTAGAACTGGTCCACCATTTGCGTGACAGGCAGCAGTGCGCCATTGCGCTTGGCTTCGTCAAACACGAGGCCTAAATCTTTGCGCATCCAGTCCACCGCAAATCCGAAATCAAACTTGTCGGCCACCATGGTTTTGCCACGGTTGTCCATTTGCCAGCTCTGAGCGGCACCTTTGCCAATCACATCTAGCACAAGGTTCATGTCGAGGCCGGATTTTTGACCAAAGGCAATGGCTTCGCTCAGACCTTGCACCAAGCCCGCGATACAAATTTGGTTCACCATTTTGGTCAGCTGACCGGCGCCGGGTTCGCCCATCAGGGTGAACGCCCGCGAGAAAGCCATGGCGACAGGTTTGACGCTTTCAAACACAGGCGCATCGCCGCCGCACATGACGGTCAGCAAACCGTTTTGTGCCCCGCCTTGGCCACCTGACACAGGGGCGTCGATGAAGTGAACACCAAGGTTTTTCGCAGCGGTGTAAATTTCGCGGGCCACGTCCGCAGATGCGGTGGTGTGGTCGACCAACACGGTGCCGGGTTCCATGCCCGCCAGCATGCCGTCAGCGCCGAACACCACCGAGCGCAAATCGTCGTCGTTGCCAACGCAACAAAACACAATGCTGGCGCCTTTAGCCGCCTCGCGCGGTGTAGGGGCGCTCTTGGGGGCTGGGCTGCCTGCAAACTCTTTCACCCAAGCGTCTGCCTTGGCGGGTGAGCGGTTGTAGACCGTGACCGAATGACCTGCGGTGGCCAGATGGCCCGCCATGGGGTAGCCCATCACGCCCATGCCAATGAAGGCAACGTGGGCAGAAGCGGTGGGTTCATAGGTTTTGGCATTGATGTTAGACATGGTGAGTTCAATCAAGGGTTGCGTTGCACTGAATCATAGGGGCTTCATGAAACCCTGTGTGTCACCCAAGCAACCTAGGTGATGAGACCTAGGCGGCGGGCCTCTTGGAGGGCTTGTTCCATGGTTTGCATTCCGTGTGCCGCGCCGGTTTGCTGCGTGCTTTGTATTTGCGCGGTTTTGCCCTCACGAATCAGATGGCGAACGGCAGGCGTGGCCACCAAGGTTTCAAACACCGCGACACGGCTGCCGGTCGGCGTGGGGCAGAGCGTTTGCGACACAACGCCGACCAGCGCATCGCTGAGCTGTGTGCGCACCACGGCTTTTTCATGCCCGTCAAACACGTCCACCATGCGGTCTACCGTGGCTGCTGCGTTGCGTGTGTGCAGACTCGCGAGCACCAAGTGGCCTGTTTCGGCGGCCGTCAGGGCGAGGCGAATGGTTTCCAAGTCACGCAGCTCACCCACCAAAATCACATCGGGGTCTTCGCGCAGGGCCGCGCGTAGCGCGTGCGAAAAACTTCGGCTGTGCGTGCCAATTTCGCGTTGGGTAATCACGCATTGGCCGCTCATTTGCACAAACTCAATCGGGTCCTCCAAGGTCACGATGTGTTGTTGGGTGTGTGTGTTCAGGTGTTGCACCATCGCGGCCAAGGTGGTGGATTTGCCGGAACCCGTCGGCCCGGTGACCAGCAGCAAGCCCACGCGTGTAAGCAACTCAGGAATGGCTGGTGGCGTGTGCAAAGCCGCCAGTGTGGGCGTGCCGCTGGGGATATGTCGCATCACCGCACCACAGCCGTGCTGTTGCATGAAGACATTGGCCCGAAAACGCCCGAGCTCGGGCACGGCAAACGCAAAATCCACCTCATGGCCTTGGGTGAACGCTGCGTACTGGTTTTCGTCCATGAGCTGAGCCAGCATGGTTTGTAGTGCGGGCAGATCGAGTGCTGCGTCAGGTGTGGCCGGGGCTTGAAGTGCCACCAAGGCGCCGTGTTGACGCATCATCGGCACAAGCCCCGCAGACAAATGCAAATCAGAGGCCTGTTGCGCCACCGCGTGGGTAAGGAGTTGCTTCAAAGTCACTAAGGTGTGGGGCATGCCGTTCTCCTTGTTAAAGTGGTACCCAAGATGACGACGCCAGACCACCTGCTACACGACAAACTCCGCGCTGTGCAAACCCGCATCGCAGCGGCCTGTGCCGCGAGCGGCCGCCATGCCCAAGCGGTGCAGCTGCTGGCGGTTTCCAAAACCTTCAGTGCCGAGGATGTGCGCCAAGTGGCGGCCTGTGGTCAGCGCGATTTTGGTGAAAACTACATCCAAGAAGGGGTAGACAAAATTACCGCTTTGCAGGGCGACGCTCACGCTTTGGTATGGCACTGCATTGGCCCAATCCAAAGCAACAAAACCAAACTCGTCGCCGAGCATTTCGACTGGGTCCACACGGTGGACCGCCTCAAAATCGCGCAGCGTTTGAGCGACCAACGCCCTGCACACCTCGCGCCACTGAACGTGTGCTTGCAGGTCAACATCGATGGTGGTGAAACTAAATCAGGTATTGCGCCTGCCGAAGTGCTGGCACTGGCCACTGAAGTGGCCAAGTTGCCCCGTTTGGCGCTGCGCGGCCTGATGACCATCCCCGACCCCGTGGCGGGCTTTGAGGCGCAAGTGGCGTTGCATGCCAAAGCGCGCGCTTTGTTTGACGAAGTGAACGCCACATTAAACCTGCCGCAATTTGACACCTTGTCGATGGGCATGACCGGCGACCTAGAAGCCGCCATCCACGCGGGCAGCACCATGGTGCGGGTGGGGACGGCGATCTTTGGTGGGCGAACTTACGTGGTTTAGAAACGCGGCAAATCCGGATGCTTAATCTGCCCCGCACGCACCAACATCTTGCCGTACTCGGCGCAGCGGTGCAGGGTGGGGATGACCTTGCCGGGGTTGAGTAAACCCTTGCTGTCAAAGGCACGCTTCACGCCAAACATTTGTTCGTTTTCTTCGGCGCTGAATTGCACGCACATGCTGTTGACCTTTTCGATGCCCACGCCGTGCTCGCCCGTGACCGTGCCGCCCATGGCCACACTGGTTTCCAAAATGTCGGCACCAAACAGCTCGCAGCGGTGCATTTGGTCGGGGTCGTTTGCATCAAACAAAATCAGTGGGTGCAAGTTGCCATCGCCTGCATGAAACACGTTCAAGCAGCGCAGCTGGTATTTCTTTTCCATCTCGGAGATCGCTTGCAGGATGTCGGCCAAGCGCTTGCGCGGGATGGTGCTGTCCATGCACATGTAATCGGGGCTGATGCGGCCCGAGGCGGGGAACGCGTTTTTGCGACCGCTCCAAAACTTCATGCGTTGCGCTTCGTCGCGGCTCACGGTGATGGCGGTGGCGCCACAACCGCGCAGCACCTCGCTCATGCGGCCGATTTCTTCTTCCACCTCTTCGGGCGTGCCGTCGCTCTCGCACAGCAAAATCGCGGCGGCGCTCAGGTCGTAGTCGGCGTGGACAAAGTCTTCTACGGCGGCGGTCATGGGGCCGTCCATCATCTCTAAGCCAGCGGGGATGATGCCTGCGGCAATCACAGCCGCCACAGCGTCGCCCGCTTTGCGCACATCGTCAAAGCTGGCCATGATGCAGCGCGCCAGTTGTGGCTTGGGCACGAGTTTGACGGTCACCTCGGTGGTCACGGCCAACATGCCTTCGCTGCCCACCACAACTGGCAACAAGTCGAGGCCCGGTGTGTCAAGTGCCTCGCTGCCAAACTCAATGGGTTCACCCTCGATGGTGAAGCCCTTCACTTTGAGCACGTTGTGCACCGTGAGGCCGTATTTCAAGCAATGCACACCGCCCGAGTTCTCGGCCACGTTGCCGCCGATGGTGCAGGCGATTTGGCTGGATGGGTCTGGCGCGTAATACAAACCAAACTTAGACACCGCTTCGCTGATGGCGAGGTTGCGCACGCCGCACTGCACCACCGCAGTTCGAGCCGTTGGGTCGATGTTGAGGATTTGGTTGAACTTGGCCAACGACAGCGTCACGCCCATGGTGTGAGGCATCGCACCACCCGACAGGCCGGTGCCTGCGCCGCGTGCGACCACGGGCACGTCAAGCGCGTAGCAGGTCTTGAGCACGGCCTGGACCTGCTCTACCGTCTCAGGCAAGGCCACGCACATGGGGCGAGCGCGGTAAGCGGTGAGGCCGTCGCACTCGTAAGGCACGGTGTCTTCGGTGGTGTAGAGCAAGGCGTGTTGTGGCAATACTTGCAGCAGGGCTTGCACGACTTGCGCTTGGCGCTCTGCGCGCACAAAAGTGTTTTGCTGGTCGGAGGTGAGTGGTGCATTCATGTTTGGCACTTTACGGCAAAACTGGCGTTTGGCGTGTGAAGAAAGTTACAGCTTGGTTTGAAAAGGTTTTGTCGTTGCCTTGCTCGCGAAGGTTATTCCGTCATGTTTCTTCGTGTGTTGTGAATGGGAGGGGCCGGTACCGTCATACGGCGCCATTCGTCGCGAAGCGATGTAAGCCGTGTGGCGGTACCGGCCCCTCGCATTCACAGCGAAAGCAAAGGTTTAAGCAACAGCCTTCTTCAACCAATCCGCAAAAGCCGCGCATTCCCAGCGGTCCATCGCCCCGGTGCGCCAACACAGGTAATGCCCATGTGGGCTGGGCACTTGGCGCGGGAAGATGCGCACCAGTGTGCCGTTTTCCAGCCATGGTGCGCCTAACTTCAAACGCACCAAGCCGATGCCTAGGCCTTGCGCTGCGGCGTCGCACATCAAGCCAATGTCGTTAAAGCTAGAGCCGTCCGTGGGCTCTGGCCAGTCGAGGTCGTGCGCGGCAAACCATGTGCGCCAAGGCTCCAGGGGGCTGCGCAGCAGCGTGGCATCGGTCAAGTCCTCTGGTGTTTC
>CANCGU010000135.1 GCA_947377705.1 Comamonadaceae bacterium | reverse complement strand
TTGTCTTGAAAGAAAGCCTTGCGAACCTGCGGCGCCATGTCGAGGTTCTCGAGCATGGCAACTTCTTCAGGCACGTACTGGTAGGGGTAGTCCATGGCATACAAGACGCGGTCTGGTCCCATGAAATCTTGCGTGAATTTAAGTGCAGCGCCCCAAGCCACACCACTGTTGGTGATGTGAAAATTCTCTCGCAAGTAGTCACTGGGCTTGCGCTTGAGAGGTTGCACGCTGGGATAGCGATTGGATTTCACCGTCGCGGCATGCATGTAGTCCAAACGGTAGGCCCAAAACGGCAAAGCCTCGCCCATGTGTCCCAAGATCACCTGTAGCTTAGGGAAGCGATCGAACACACCCGACGTGATCAAGCGTAGGGCATGCAAGCCCGTTTCAACCCCAAAACCATAGATCGCACCATCCAATCCGGCTTCAATGAAGTGCTGAATCATGCTCGCAGGCATCGCATTGGGATGCAGGTAGATGGGCGTATCCATCGCCTCGGCAGCTTCAAAGATAGGCCAAAACTTGGTGTCAGACAGGTACTCGCCTTGGGTGTGTGAATTGATCACCACCGAATGCATCCCCAACTGATTCACACCACGCTGAATTTCCTTAGCCGCTGCGGCAGGGTCTTGTGGCGCCACCGCAATCATGCCCACCAAACGATCGGGGTGGCGGCGCATGGCTTGGGCCAAAATGTCATTGGCTACTGGGGCAAAAGCCACGGCAGTGTCTTTGTCCATGATCTGCACACCCGGCGAGGTGAGTCCAATCACCTGCACATCAACGCCTGCCGCATCCATGTGCTGCAAGCGCAGTTCGTCTAAGTCGGTCAGACAACGCATGATGTGTTGCGCCCGCTCACTAGGGCTGCTCATGTAAAAACCCATCAAATGTTTGAAGCCCACATCCACATCATCTTTGTTCAAGATGCGTTTGTAAATTTCCAACATCTCCGGCGGAGAAAATGCCTCCTCGGTCGCAATTCGTCGATAAGGCCGAACTGGCAAAGCGTTTGAGGTAATGCTCATTTGATACTTTCAGTGATTGTCAAAATGTTGAAAAAAGCTTAAGCCGATTGGCACTCAGGAACAGGCGTGGGCAAAGCCCTCTTCTCATAGAACGCACGTAAGTTATCCATCGTCAATGCAGCCATTGCACGTCGTGTTTCTTCCGTGGCGCTGGCAATGTGCGGCGTCAGCACCACGTTGTGCAAACGACGCAACTCGGGATCGACCAACGGCTCATCCCAAAACACATCCAAAGCAGCACCCGCAATTAGTTTGTCCTTCAAGGCCGTCACCAATGCTGGCTGATCCACCACCGACCCACGCGCAATGTTGATGAGATACCCCTGACTGCCCAGCGCTTGCAGAACGGACGCGCCAATCAAATTCTTGGTGCGATCACCACCGGGCACGGCCACCACCAAGTAATCGACCTCGGCAGCCAAGGCTGTCGCAGTTTGATAGAAGGTGTAAGGCACGCCCACTTTGGGCTCCCGACTGGTATAAAGAATGCGCATGTCAAATGCTACAGCGCGTTTGGCAATCGCTTGGCCAATTCGCCCCATCCCCACGATGCCGAGTGTCGCTCCCGAGACTTTGCGCGTCATCGGAAAGACATCATTGACCCAATCGCCATTCCGCACAAAACGGTCTGCTTGCGGAATACGGCGACCGATCGACAACATCAGACCTAGCGCTAAGTCGGCCACGTCATCCGTCAAAACGCCGGGCGTGTGCGTGACCACAATGCCCTTTTCTTTGGCTGCAGCCACATCCACGCCGTCGTAGCCGACGCCGCAAATGGCAATCAGTTTGACGTTGGGCAGCATGGTCAGCAGCTTTTTATCCACCATCGCGGCGCCCGTGCCCACCAGCGCCGTCACCTTGCTCAAGGCGCCAGGGTCTTTGATGTGGGTATGGTCGTGCACGATGTAGCTTGCTTCTTGCAACGCGTTCATCATGAACGCAGGCAAGGGTGACACTTGCATGATTTCTTGGGCCATGGCGGAATCCTTCAGCTTGTCTTTTGTTTGTCTTGAACCCTACTCTACCCGCTGATTGGCTAACATAACAGCCATGACTGAAGGCTCTCCCCTCCTTGATATCGCTGGCTGCGTGGCCACACTCACACTGCGCCGCCCCTCGCTTCGCAACAGCTTGACCGATGACGACCTCAACACCTTGTTAGCGCACTTTGAGGCACTCAACAAAAACACAGCCGTGCATGTGGTGGTGTTGCGTGCCAACACCACAGCACAAAAGCAAGCCGTATTTAGCGCTGGCTACAACGTGGATGGTTTTGACAACGATCCCATGGCGCCCTTGTTTTTTGAAAAAATTCCCGAAGCTTTAGAGTGTTTACGCCCCGTCACGGTGTGCGCGCTGAACGGCAGTGTCTACGGGGGTGCCACCGACTTGGTGCTGGCCTGCGATTTCACCGTCGCACAACGTGGCATGTTTTGGCGCATGCCTGCTTGCGCACTAGGGCTGCACTACTACCCGAGCGGATTACGACGCTACGTCAGTCGTTTTGGGCTGCAAGCCAGCAAACAGGCTTTTTTGCTAGGACAGCCCATCCCATTTGAAGATATGGAAAAACTCGGACTGTTCGACACGCTTGTAGCGCTTGATGCGTTTGAGGCCGCAGTAGAAAAAATTGTGGCCACTTTGTCAGGCATGGCGCCCTTGGCGCTACAAGCAACCAAAAAAAGTTTGAACGAAATTGCGGCTGGCTTGTACAGCGAGCCCGCCTTGAGAGAGCGCTCGCGCGACTCGGTCTATAGCCAAGACTTTGCAGAAGGCCGCGCAGCATTTGCACAGCGCAGAGCGCCCCAATTCAAAGGCACTTAAAGGTTTTAAACGCCAATGAAAAAAGGAGCCAGTGGCTCCCTTTTTGTTCTGATTCCAGAAAGAAACCAAAGCGGTCATTAGGCTTTCTTGGCGTAAGCGGAGCACCAGCCTTTGCCTGCCACTTGCTTGCCAGCAAATAAAGGACAGCCACCTGCAGCATCGCCAGCTTTGCCTTGGAACAAAGCACAGTTGGCGCATTGCTGGCCTGCAGCGTATTTTGGCTGCTTGGCTTTATCCACTTTCGTAGCGTCAGCCTTGTAACCCAAGCCAGCAGCTTGAGGATCTTTCTCGTCCACCATGGCAGCTTGCGCAGCAGTTGTTGCGAAAGCAGCAACGCCAGCAACAGAAATGGTTTGCATCATGAAAACGCGACGGTTGGTAGGTTTGTTCATAAGAGTGCCCTTGGCAATGTTAGAAATGGGGCCAGAACATACTGGCACCATGTATCTTAACGTTTGATTCTGGGGCGTGTTTGACAGGCATCAAACAGCCCCATTTTCTCGCATACGGCTTGGACAAAGGCCAAAGCCTCAACCGTATCCACATCCACCACGCAGCCTTCATCTGCCACATCAAGTCGGCAAACCGCGTGTTGCGCCACCACAGCGCGCGCGCCGTGATCGCCGGTGAGTTGCAATAAAGCGGCACGACATGAGAGGTCAAACCCGACCGGGTGACCTTGCTTGCCGTTGTAATTGGGCACCACCACGGCATGTTGTTGCAAGGCCGTGGCGACCGCCAGCAAGGTACTGGCTTGGACCAAAGGTAAGTCTGCAGGCAAGATCAACCAACCGTGGGCATCAAGCGTAGCCGCTACGCCGCATGCGATGCTGTCACCCATGCCTGGATTTTTAAGATGTGAGGTGTGCTCTCGTTCAACCACATGAAAGGGCAAACCACTGAATTGCACCGCGGCCAAGACATGGTCTCGCACGCGTTGGCCGCACAACATGGCGTGAAGTTTGTCTTGGGAAGCGCCCGAGGCTTTGAAGCGCTCGCCTTTCCCCGCCGCTAAAACGATGACAGTCGGCAAAGGTCTCACGCTTTGACTCAAGATGATTCGGTGGAAACAGACACCCCCGCCATGGCATTCTTGACCTGCACAATTTGCGCAATGATCGACACCGCAATTTCTGCGGGTGTTTGGGCACCAATGTTTAAACCGACAGGGCCATGCAAACGCTCAAGCGCATCGGCACGTACATCAAAGTGTTCCATCAAACGTTGCTTACGCGCCGCTTGGTTGCGGCGCGAACCAAGCGCACCCACATAAAACGCTTCTGAATTCAAGGCCTCCATCAAGGCCATATCGTCCAACTTTGAGTCGTGCGTCAACGCCACGATGGCGGTGTGCGCATCGGGTTTGAGTTCTAGCACGACATCATCGGGCATGCCCATGACGCGTGTCACGCCTTCTAAACCTAGGGTGGCAGCGTATTCTTCGCGCGGGTCGCACACCAAAACGTCAAAGTCTAGCAATTGCGCCATGTGCGCCACAGCTTGGCTGAGCTGCCCCGCGCCAACCAACAACAAGCGCCAGCGTGGGCCAAACAAGGTGGTGAGTGTGATGCTGTCAAACTGCAATGCATCGGTACGCGCGGCATCGCGCAAAGTCACCTCCCCGGTCGACAGACGCAAAGTTCTGGCCACCAATTGGTGCTCGGCGGTACGCTGCAAGACCTCTTCAATCCATGCCACATCGTTAACAGGCTCTTGCACCAATCGCAAAGTACCGCCACAGGGCAAGCCAAAGCGCGCAGCCTCTTCCTTGCTCACGCCATAGGCCACCATGGATGGATGCGCGAGCGCGTCGTATTCACCGGCCTTGATTCGGGCGATCAAATCATCTTCAACACATCCGCCCGACACCGAACCACTGACCACCCCATCGTCACGCACCGCCAGCAAGGCACCGGGTGGCCGCGGGGCACTGCCCCACGTTTCCACCACCGTGACCAAGGTGACGCGCCGACCCATCTGACGCCAAGCCAGCACATCGCCCAATACGCGCAGGTCTAAGCTCTCCATGTCGTCACACCGCAAACAAATTGACCGGTCTTGTTGGCGGTCTGAAAATCGATACCCATCAATGTCTCTCCGATAAAAGTACATTGGAGTATCAATGAAAAGTATTTAGGATGTGTCAAACCTCGTTTCGGGTTTCCCCTTTATTTGTCACCCACGACACACAGAACCAACATGAGCCACATCTCCAACCTTCGCAAAAGCTACGAACGCGCCGAACTCAACGAATCTGCCTCTGCGGCAGACCCCCTGCAGCAGTTCGAGCAATGGCTCAAAGAAGCCATTGACTCGGAGGTGCCCGAACCCAACGCCATGACGGTAGCCACCGTGGGGAGCGACCTGCGCCCCAGCACGCGTGTGGTGTTGATCAAAGGCTATGACGCGCGCGGCATTGTGTGGTTCACCAACTACGCCAGCCGAAAAGGCCAGCAACTCGCAGGCAACCCGTTTGCGGCACTGCAGTTCCATTGGGTAGAGCTAGAGCGCGTGGTACGCATAGAAGGTCGTGTGGAAAAAGTAAGCGATGCTGAAAGCGATGACTACTTCCACAGCCGCCCACTCGATTCACGCATTGGCGCATGGGCGAGCCCACAAAGCCAGGTGATTGAAGGACGCGGCACCTTGGTCGCCAATGCCGCTAAATATGGGGCGCAGTTTTTGTTGCAACCGCCGCGCCCGCCTCACTGGGGCGGCTACCGTCTGATCCCTGAACAGTGGGAATTCTGGCAAGGCCGTCGAAGCCGTTTACACGACCGCTTGCGTTACAGCCAAGAGCGCCAAGGCGCTTGGCTACGAGAGCGGCTCGCGCCTTAGAAGCTGATTTGCACGCCCACCTTGAGGCTACGCCCTGCCACTGGCGGGGCATTGATGCCCATGGTTTGGGTGAGCACTGAGGTGGATGAGTAGGCCAACTTGTTGGTGATGTTGTCGAGCTTGGCAAACCACAAGCGATGCACCGGCCCGCTGTGCGCGTGGTAGTTCAGACCCGCACGCCACAAGGTATTGGCGGCAGTGGTGATGCCAGGGTTCGCCCAGTTGTTGGGTACACGGTTTTGCGCGGCTGCATGCATGAACCCCAAACGTGCCCCCCATGCGCTGTGCGACCAGACAGCATCCGCGCCTACCCGCATGGGCGCGATACGCGGCAAGTCACTGTTGTTCGTCAAGTCTTGGGCACGCACCAGATCAGCGCGTAACTCTAAGTCCAACGCCCCTCGCGCACTGTTGGACGAGAGCACCGCATCTTGACCGCCGACCATGCGCACTTTGGCGTTGGACTCCAGGCCGTAAAAGCGAGCACGTACCCCTTGAAAGTTGTAAACAGGCATGGCGCCTGGATCCGTTTGAGCTGCGGCAACGCCTTGACTCAAGCGGTAGTCACCTGTGGGCTGCAACGAGATGAAATTGGCGAAGTGCGAGCCAAAAGCCGTCACACCGAATTTGTGTGCCCCTTGCTGCCACTCAGCACCTACATCCAATTGGGTGGCTTTTTCTAACCCCATGTTGGCACGCCCCACCTCATAGGCCGCAGTGGCGACGTGGGGTCCATTGGCAAACAACTCGTAGTCTTTGGGCGCACGCTGGCTTGCGCTGAGGTGACTGGTGATTTGCCAACCACTTTGCGATTCACCTTCGCGCAAATTGCGCATCACCCCCAGCCCCCAGCTGAAAGGGTTGAAGGTTTGGCTTTGGGCTAAGTTGTCCCAAAAATTTTCACGCAGTGCCACACGGATCAACTCGGTTCTCGCGCCTGCACTGAGTTGCCCCCAACTTGTTTTGAGTGTTTGGTAGGTAAACAAGGCCGCACTTTGCGTTCGGCTAGGCCCCGCAAACTTCTCTGCACCTTCGGCTTGCAAGTCATTGTGTTCGCGCTGAATGCCAACCGTGCCATCCAATTGCATGCCGTTGTTCAGACGCAGCGCTTGCTGGCGGCCTTCTAAACGAAAGTCATTCCCTTGATTGTCAAAGCGTGTATTGGCAACTGTTCCGTCGTATTCGGTGTGTGTGTAGTTGGTGTGGCCCAACTGAAATTTGACATCCTCAAATGCGCCACCGACTTCGCGCACCTGCCCTTCCATCACCTGGTGGCGACGCCGCATGCCAATGCGCACCGTGGGTTCGGCCACCGTGCCATAGGTGCTGCGATATTCGCTGGTCGATAAGCCGACGTAACCTCGGTCAAACAGCAGGGTGCCGCCCACAGCGCCACCTTGACTGTCACTGGCCGAATTGCACACACGGCGACCATTGGGCGTGCCATCGCAGGTCATGTCTTTGGGCACACGCAGGTTTTG
>CANCGU010000134.1 GCA_947377705.1 Comamonadaceae bacterium | reverse complement strand
TTGATTGCCATCGTGGGCGCCATCAACGTGCCCATCATTTATTTCTCGGTGAAGTGGTGGAACACCTTGCACCAAGGTGCCTCAGTGTCGCTCACCAAAGCGCCCAGCATGGCGGAGATCATGCTGTGGAGCATGTTGCTGATGGCCTTGGCGTTTTGGTTTTACACCATCGCCTTGGTGTTGTACCGCGTGCGCACCCTCATCTTGCAACGCGAGAGCCACGCCACCTGGGTGCACGAACTCGACGAGGTGAAGCCATGAGATGGGAAAGCTGGAGCGAATTTTGGGCCATGGGCGGCTATGCCGTATACGTGTGGGGCAGTGTGGGCGTGACCGCTTTGTTGCTGGCGCTCGAAGTGTGGCAAGCCCGCTGGGCGCACCGTGTGGTGCTGAATCAATTGAAAGCCGAGCAGGCTGTGGCCCAATTGCCTGTTGAGGAATTGATGAGATGAAACCAAGAACCAAACGATTTGCACTGATTGCAGCTGGCATTGTGGTGCTGTGTGCCGCAGCGGCTTTTGTGCTGAATGCTTTCCAAAGTAATTTGGTGTTTTTCTTCACGCCCACGCAAGTGAGCAAGGGCGAAGCCCCCAAGGGCCGCACCTTCCGCGCAGGCGGCATGGTGAAAGAGGGCAGTCTGGTGCGCGATGGCAACACCGTGCGCTTTGTGATTACTGACACTGTGCACGAAATGCCCGTGACCTATGTGGGCCTGTTGCCCGATTTGTTCAAAGAAGGCAAAGGCGTGGTGTCGCAAGGCAAGCTGGGCGACGACGGTGTGTTTGTCGCCAGCGAAGTGTTGGCCAAGCATGACGAAAACTACATGCCTCCCGAAGCCCAACATGCGATGGACCAAGCTACGGCAGCCAAAGCCGCGAAGTCTGTCCAGTCGCCGACCCCCGTCAAAGGCAAGCCATGATTCCAGAACTCGGTAATTTCGCGCTCATGCTGGCCGCCTTGGTGGCGGTGATGCAGGGCGTGTTGCCCATTGCAGGCACTTTGGTGCGCAATCCACAAACGCAAGTCACCCTGCAGTCATTAGCTCGTCCAACAGCTGCTTTGCAGTTTGTGTTGGTGGCGTTTGCATTTGGCGCATTGGCCTCGGCATTTTTGACCAACGATTTCTCTGTGCTGTATGTGTCGCAGCATTCCAACTCGTTGCTACCCAAGCCCTACCAATTCGCCGCGTTGTGGGGCGGTCACGAAGGTTCGCTCTTGTTGTGGGTGTTGTTGCTGTCAGTATGGACGGTGGCCGTGGCCGTGTTTTCACGCAGCCTGCCGCTAGATATGGTGGCCCGTGTGATTGGCGTGTTGGGTTTGATTTCAGTCGGCTTCCTGCTGTTCATTTTGACCACCTCTAACCCTTTTGAACGCTTGTTGCCTGCTGCCTTGGATGGCAAAGACTTGAACCCCTTGCTGCAAGACCCCGGCTTGGTGATTCACCCGCCCATGCTCTACATGGGCTATGTGGGCATGGCGGTGGCATTTGCGTTTGCGGTGTCTGCCTTGATGAGTGGCCGTTTAGATGCGGCTTGGGCGCGCTGGTCGCGCCCATGGACGGTGGTGGCTTGGACCTTCCTGACCTTTGGTATTGGCCTGGGTTCTTGGTGGGCGTATTACGAACTCGGCTGGGGCGGTTGGTGGTTTTGGGACCCGGTTGAAAACGCCTCGCTCATGCCTTGGTTGGTGGGCACGGCGTTGATTCACTCGTTGATGGTGACCGAGAAACGCGGCAGCTTCAAAGCGTGGACGGTGCTGCTGGCGATTGCGGCTTTCTCGTTGTCGTTGCTCGGCACGTTCTTGGTTCGTTCAGGCGTGCTCACATCGGTCCATGCCTTTGCTTCTGACCCTAAGCGCGGTGTGTTTGTGTTGATCTTCTTGGCGGTGGTGGTGGGTGCTTCGCTCACGCTGTTTGCCTGGCGTGCGCCCCGCGTGGCTTTGGGTGGTCGCATGGAGCTGGTGTCACGCGAATCCTTCTTGTTGGCCAACAGCGTGTTATTGGTGGTAGCCACCGCTGCCGTGTTGTTGGGCACGATTTATCCGCTCATCATTGATGCGCTGAACTTAGGCAAGCTGTCGGTGGGCCCGCCTTATTTCAATGCTGTCTTTGCGCCGCTGTTGGTGCCTACGGTGTTCTTGATGGTGCCTGGCTCGGTGGCGCGCTGGCGTGAGGCGAATCTCCGCGAGATCGCATTCAAGTTGCGTTGGACTTTTGCTGGCGCTGTGGCATTGGCCCTGCTTTTGCCCTTTGTGTTGGGTGGCTGGTCGCTCGGTGCTGCGTTTGGTTTGTTCTTGGGTTGTTGGGTAGCTTTGGGCACGGCGCAGCAAGTGTTGGAACGTGTGGGCAAGCCCGGCCGCATTCCGGCCTCGTTTTGGGGGCAACACATTGCCCACTTTGGCATGGCCGTGTTGGTCATTGGCATCACCGGTGTGAAGTGCTACGAGGTTGAGCGTGATGTGCGCATGCAAATTGGCGACGTGGTCACCATCGCCCCTTACACCTTCCGTTTGAACTCGTTGGACGAAGTGCGCGGCCCTAACTACAAGGCCGTGCGTGCCGATGTGCAAGTGTTGCGCGATGACAAGGTGATTGAAATCTTGCAGCCTGAAAAGCGCCGCTATTTCTCATCGGCCATGGCCATGACGGAAGCTGGCATTGACTCTGGTTTCATGCGCGATTTGTATGTGTCACTGGGTGAGCCCCTAGACGATGCCCGTACCGAGTGGAGCATGCGCGTGTATTACAAACCCTTTGTGCCATGGTTGTGGGGAGGGGTGTTGCTGATGGTGCTGGGTGGCGTGTTGGCGGCACTCGACCGGAGGTACCGCAAATGAAAAAAGTCTTGATGCCACTGGTGCTGTTCATTGGCTTGGTGGTGTTTTTAGCGGTGGGCTTGAAACGCGATCCGCGCGAAATTCCGTCTCCCTTGATCGGCAAGCCAGCCCCGCATTTCACCTTGTTCACGCTTGACCCAGGCGACGCCAAGTTTTCGCCTGTCGACATGCAGGGCCAAGTGTGGATGCTCAACGTCTGGGCCACTTGGTGTGTCGCGTGTCGCGAAGAGCATCCCGTGCTTGTGGCCTTCTCAGAAAAAAACCAAGTGCCCATTGTGGGTTTGAGTTACAAAGAAATTCAGCCCCAAGATCCTGCCTATAAATCGCCATTTGACGAGAAGCTCAAGCTGGCACGCGAGCGCAGCCAAGTGTGGCTCAAGCGCCATGGCAATCCGTATGTGACCTCGGTCATGGATTTGGATGGCCGCGTGGGCATCAACTACGGTGTGTACGGCGTGCCCGAGACCTACGTCATCGACAAGGGCGGCGTGATTCGCTACAAGTTTGTAGGTGCTGTTTCGCCTGCGCTGTTGGCCGAAAAAATCTTGCCCCTGATTGCGGAGTTGAACAAATCATGAAACGCCTGTTTGTCCGTGCGGTCTTGGCAATGAGCATGGTGTTGTTCGCGTTTGTCAGCACAGGTCGCGAGGCGGTGCCCATGGCCGAAGACCCCAAGCTCGAAGCTCGCTTGGTGGATATTTCGCAAGAGCTGCGTTGCTTGGTGTGCCAAAACGAATCCTTGGCGTCGTCTCACGCCGAACTCGCCGATGACTTGCGCCAAGAAGTGCGCGCGTTGATTCGCTCGGGCAAATCTGACCAAGAAATCAAAGACTTCCTCGTCGCGCGTTATGGCGACTTTGTGTTGTATCGCCCCGAGGTCAAGCCTTTGACCTGGGTGTTGTGGTTTGGCCCGTTTTTGTTGCTGGTGATCGCCGCCATCTTTTTGGGCGTGTATTTGCGTCAGCGCCGCGCCTTGGCTGCGCCTGTTGCCTTGAGCGACGAAGCGCGCGAACGCGCCAAGCAACTGTTGAAAGGTTGATGTGAATCCCGCACTCGCTTTTATTTATGTCGCCGTGGCCATGATGGCGGTGGTGTTGCTTGTTTTGAGCGTGGCGCTGTGGCGTGGCTCGCAACAGGGCGCACGCCTGGCCGCACACCAAGCCGATGCTGTGAACGACCCAGCCAAAGCCAATGCCGCGGTGTACCGCGACCAACTGGCCGAGTTGGACCGCGAATATGTGATGGGCAACCTGAACTACGATGAACTCAAGGCCGCGCGTGATGAGTTGTCACAACGCTTGCTGGCCGATGTGGGCATTCAGACGGTGACCGAAAGTGCAGCCCCTCAGCCGTCTGTCGTGTCTGCTGCTGTGGTTTGGCGCAAGCCTTGGCTGAGCATTGCGGCGTTGGTGTTTGTGGTGCCCGTGTCGTCCCTGTTGATGTACAGCGTGTTGGGAGAACCCGTCGCACTAGATCCCATGGCCTTGAAGCAAGGTGTGGATTCATCCGCCGAAGTGACGCCTGAGAAGCTGACCGAAATGGCCACGGCCTTGACCCGTCGTTTGCAAGACGAACCCAACAGCATGGAGGGTTGGGTCATGCTGGGACGTGTTCAGCGCGCGCGTGGCCATTTTGAAGAGTCTGCTGAGGCCTTAGGCAAAGCCTTGGCCTTGAGCCGCGATGACAACCTGTCGATTGAGCGTGCCGAAGTGTTGGCGCAGCAAAACGGCGGTAGTTTTGCGGGTGAACCTTGGGCCATCATCCAACGCGTGCTGACCGCTGACCCACACCACCTGAACGCCTTGTTCTTGGCCGGCAGTGCGTCGTATGCTGAGATGAATTTCCGCTCAGCCTTGCGCTTTTGGGAGCGAGCCCGCGAGGTTGTGTCTGCCGACTCCCCTGATGCGCCCGAACTCGACCGCGCCATTGGCGAAGCCCGCGAGAAGATGGGCTTGCCAGCCATTCCGCCACGCGCCGCAGCTGCGACGACGGACCTGCAAGCCAGCAAAGCCGCCCTCGCAGCGACCAGCATCAGCGGTCGTGTGACCTTGGTGAAAGAGCTCAAAGGCTTGGTGGCCCCAACAGACACCGTGTTTGTGTATGCCACGCCTGTGACAGGCTCGCGCATGCCCGTGGCCATCGTGCGCACCACGGCAGACAAACTGCCTTTGGACTTTGTGCTCGACGACACCACCGCCATGAACCCCAGTGTCAAACTCTCCAGCATGGACGAGGTGACGGTGCGTGTGCGTATTTCTAAAAGCGGCCAAGCGGTGGCACAAGCCGGTGACTTGGGTGTGAGCCTCAGCCCAGTTAAACCTGGCAGCAAAGGCTTGAACCTGATGGTGCGTGACACCTTGCAAGCGACGCCTTAATCAGCAGGCGCCACGCGCAATAAAAAAGCCCGCTTCAGAGCGAAGCGGGCTTTTTGTTGGGAGGGTGTGGCTGTTAAAGCAAACCGTTCATGCGTGCAAAGTGCAGCGTTTGCGTGCGGCTCTTCACATCCAAGCGACGGAACAAACGCCACAAGTGAACTTTCACGGTGTGTTCGCTGATGTCCAACTCGGCCGCAATATCGCGGTTGCTCAAACCACGATCCAGCATCACGATGAGTTGCTTTTGGCGCTTAGACAACTTGGTCTCGCCCACTGCCACCGTCGCTTCGTCGTCGCCGTTTTCGGCGGCAAACAAACCATGGATGGCTGAAGAGATGTCGTTGGCCGGGGTCGATTTTTCGATGTAAATGTCTGCACCGGCTTCGATGCAGGTTTCTTCAGCCTCGCCCGCAGGCATGGACGAAATCACAGCCAAGGGCACGTTGGCATACATCGTTTTGATATCTTTAACGGCGGATGTGCCTTTGACGCCGGGCAGTAGCAAGTCGAGTACAAACAATTCAGGCTCACCGTTTTTGATGATGGCAGCTTGCAATTCGCTAAATTTGTCTAATTCGATGACTTTCGATGCGGGACGCATGCGGCGCAGCAACATGGCAATGGCTTGGCGCACCAAAGGATGATCATCGATGATGTACATACTCATTTTTATTACTCCTGAATCAATATTAGTAGTTTAGCCCCATCGCGGACCTGACATCCTGCATGGTTTCCCGAGCTGTGATGCGTGCTTTTTCAGTACCTGCATCGACGATGTCACGAACAATCTTGGGGTGGGTGATGTACGGCTCTGCGCGTTCAAGCATGGGCTGTTGTTCGCGCAAGATGGCTTCAATGATGGGTTGTTTGCACTCCAAGCAACCAATACCAGCAGTTTTACAACCTTGGGTGACCCATTGGCGTTGGCTTTCGTCGCTGTAGACCATGTGGAATTGCCACACGGGACATTTATCGGGGTTGCCCACGTCGGTGCGCTTTTGGCGTGCTGGGTCTGTGGGCATACGTTTGACCTTGTGCTCAATCGTGGCGCGGTCTTCGCGGATGGCAATCGCGTTGTTATAGCTCTTGCTCATCTTGGCACCGTCTAAGCCGGGCAGCTTGCTGGCTTCGGTGTACAGGGCTTGCGGCTCGGGCAAGATGACCTTGCCTGTGCCTTTGAAATAGCCGTTCAGACGTTCGCGGTCTTGTTCGTCCAGCTCAGGTGCGGTTGCGATGTAGCCCAACGCACCTTCCATGGCCTTGGTGTCACCCGTTTCTTGGTAGGCCTTGCGCGCTTTTTCAAAGCGTTTCACACTGTCTTTGGGTAACTTGGCCAGTGAGGTTTGCACTTTTTCTTCGGCGTTGATTTCACGGCCGTACAAGTGGTTGAAGCGGCGTGCGGCTTCGCGGGTCAACTCCACATGGCTGGCTTGGTCTTCACCGACGGGCACATGCTTGGCTTTGTAAATCAAGATGTCTGCTGCTTGCAGCAGCGGGTAGCCCAAGAAGCCATAGGTGGCCAAGTCTTTGTCTTTGAGTTTTTCTTGTTGGTCTTTGTAGGTGGGCACGCGCTCCAACCAGCCCAACGGTGTGCCCATGGCCAAGAGGGTGAACAGTTCGGCGTGTTCGGGAATACGGCTTTGCAAGAAGATGGTGCAAGCGTTGGGATCTAGGCCCACGGCGAGCCAGTCAATCACCATCTCGTACACGTTCTTCTCAATCACTTCACGGTTTTCGTAGTGCGTGGTGAGGGCGTGCCAATCGGCGACGAAGTAAAAGCAATCCATCTCGGACTGCAAGCGCACCCAGTTTTTCAAGGCGCCGTGGTAGTGACCCAAATGCAAAGCGCCCGTGGGGCGCATGCCGGAGAGAACGCGTTCTTTCATGTTCAAGGCTTCAGTAAAAATTCAAACGGACTGAGCATGAGGCTCAGCAACTCAAAGGTCAGGCTCATGATGGGCATCATCCACAAGGTGTCAACGACTTTGAGGAGGACCAAG
>CANCGU010000133.1 GCA_947377705.1 Comamonadaceae bacterium | reverse complement strand
CTTACCGCATTGAACGCATGCTCACGCAGTTGTTGCACGCAGGCGTTTTGGCGCAACAAAAAGCTGTGGTGTTGGGGCAGTTCAGCAACTACAAGCTCACGCCGCACGACAAAGGTTTCAAGTTACAAAGCGTGGTCGATTGGCTGCGCTCGCAGATCAAAGCTACCGTGTTGACCGATTTGCCATTTGGCCATGTGCCTACCAAGTTGTGTTTGCCTGTGGGCCAAAAGATTGATTTGGTGGTGGAAAACCGCGATGCCTTACTGCTATGGGCTCACAACGACCATTAATTGAAGAGGTTCCATGCATCTGCCTTATCGTTCAGACATTGATGGCTTGCGTGCTTTTGCCGTCACATCCGTCCTCATTTTTCATGCTTTTCCAAGTTTGATGCCTGGTGGATTCGTGGGCGTGGACGTCTTTTTTGTGATTTCCGGTTTCTTAATCTCGGGCATCATTTTCAAAGAAATAGAAGCCGGCAACTTCAGCTTCTCTAACTTTTACGCACGTCGGGTCAAACGCATTTTCCCGGCCCTCATCACCATGTTGATGACGTCGTACGCTGTGGGTTGGTTCTTTTTGTTCAATGACGATTTCCGTCGGTTGGGCAGCCACATCTTCCGTGCAAGTTTGTTTTTGTCAAACTTTATCCTCTGGCGCGAGGCCGGGTATTTTGACAATGCCGCTGAGACCAAGCCGTTGCTGCACCTTTGGTCGCTCGGCATTGAGGAGCAGTTCTACATTGTGTGGCCCGTCATCTTGTGGGCATTTTGGCGATTCAAGGCCTTGCGCTGGCCCTTGCTGGCAGGGCTGACAAGTTGTTCATTGGTGTGGAATATCTATCAATCGCAACTTGATTTGACGCATGATTTTTATTCGCCGCTCACGCGGTTTTGGGAGTTGTCAGCGGGTGCTTGGTTGGCATTTCATGTGTCACGCCACCCAGAAAAACCGGCCAAAGCCAATCTCATAAGCGGTTTTGCCGTGAGTCTTTTGGTGGCTGCGGTCTACATCATTGACAGTAAAAAAGCGTTTCCTGGCGGCTGGGCATTAATGCCTGTGCTCGGTGCTGTGCTTTTGATTTATGCAGGACCTACGGCCTGGTGCAACAAGTTTTTGTTTTCTCACCGTTGGGTGGTGTGGGTGGGGGCCATCAGCTATCCACTTTACCTGTGGCATTGGCCCGCTTTGGCGTTTGCGCGCATTGTGGAGGGGGCTACACCCAGTGTGGCCGTGCGTTTAGGTGCGGTATTGCTCGCTGTGCTGTTGGCTTGGGCCACGTTGCGTTGGATTGAGAAACCTATTCGTTTCCGATGGCAGAGTGCGCTGAGAACACCGCTGTTGCTGGCGGCGATGGTCGGCGTTGGCTACGTGGGCTTGGCATGTAAAAACGCCGGAGGCTATCCAGCGCGTGCCATCATGCAAGCGCAGGTTGAGGCCAATGTGGGAGATATCGGTCATGACCATTTTCATGCTTACTACGCCAAGCAATTTTTTCCTTGTGCTGATGACCGCGTTCACGCCAAGTCACAGAAATGGGGAGACTTGGTGCGTTGTTTTCAAACCCAACGTGATGCGCCGATTGATTTGGTACTGGTGGGGGACAGTCATGCAGAGCATCTGCTCCTTGGCCTTTCACAGGCGTTGCCAAAATTGAACATCGCGGTTTATCCCCGCAGTGAACTTCCTTTCACCAAATCAACCGAATATTTCGAGATTTTTGAAAGTCTTGCCAATGATCCTCGCATCAAGCACGTTGTGTTGGCATCGATGTGGGCGGTGGCACCTTTGAGTTCAGACGAACGTTTGACGTTCGAAGTTGATCTTCACAACACGGTCCATTTTTTGAAATCGGCCGGAAAGCATGTGTTTTTACTGGATGACACGCCTAAATTTGGTTTTGACCCTCAGCGGTGCAAATTCAAGCATCCTTTTTCGGGTCGGAGCGTTTGCGAAGAGTCCAATGAGTCATCTCAGCAAGTTCTTGCGTCCTATGTGCCGATTCTTGAAGCCAGTGACCTGGCTAATGCACACGTCACGTTGATTCGTTTGAATGATTTGTTCTGTGATGCTGCAGTTTGCCGCATGGCCTTGGATGGCCGCATTTTGTTTAGAGATAGCAACCACGTCAACATCTTGGGCTCACAGCGGATCGGCACGGCATTGGCTGAGCGAATGGCTTTGTCTGATCGTAAATTTGCGCTTGATTAATTTATACGATGTATATTATGTAAAGTTAAAGAATCAGAGAAAACCGCATCTCCATGTGCGGTGTTCTCGCTACTCTTGGGTCGCTATTCTTTGATGGGGTTTTGGATGTACCAAGATTCGGTGAATGCCCGAATGTAAAACGCGCTTTGTTGGTGGTCCCCGTGCAAAGCCAAGTCCAATGCAGTGGCGTTGCCATTGTTGGTAAGTGTTGGGTCTGCACCCTCTTCAAGCAATAACTTCACAGCCAAAGCCGGGGCTGAATAGGCGGCCATCATCAAAGGTGTGGTGCCATTGGCTGCTTCGCTGTCGATGTAAGCTTCGTGGTCTAGCAACAGGCGCATCATGTCACGGTGGCCGCGTGTCGCAGCGTAATGCAGTGGCGTCCAGCCTTGGCGGTTGACATCGGCGCCTCGCGCAATCAGTACTTTGGCCAGTTCTATCTGGTTATGGATGGCCGCCAACATCAATGGCGTTTCACCCAGTCGGTTTTCGGCGTTCACCTGCGTGAGTGGATGCTGGGCCAAAAGTAAGGCTGATTTGGGGGATTCAGACTGAAGTGCGACCAGCAAGCCTGGAACGCCTTTTTCGTTGGGCGTGTTGGGATCGAAACCACGCGCTAGTAGCTTTTGAATGACCTCAGGCCGATCAAAGTGAAGTGCGGCGATAAAGTCGTCATACGAACCTGCATTGGATAAAGAATATCCAATAAAAACATATAGATATAAAAAATACTTAAAGTACTTTCTCATTTTAAAACTGCGCTGAAAAGTTGGTCAAAATTATGGCTGGTGGCCTCGGCCACGGCCTCGATGGACACGCCTTTGATCTCGGCAATCTGCTTGGCCACAAACGGCACATACGACGGATTGTTGGTCTTACCACGGTACGGCACAGGCGCTAAGTACGGGCTGTCTGTCTCAATCAAAATGCGGTCCATGGGAACAAATTGAGCCACATCGCGCAAGTCTTGGGCATTTTTGAAGGTCAAGATGCCTGAGAACGAGATATACAAACCCAGTTCTAAGCCTGCACGGGCCACGTCAGCGGTTTCAGTAAAACAGTGAAAAACACCGCCTGCGCTGCCAGCCGAGCCGTCTTCGCCCTGCTCTTTCAAAATCGCCACGGTGTCTGCCGATGAACTGCGGGTGTGGATGACCAGGGGCAGTTGGGTTTGTTGCGCTGCTTGAATGTGGATGCGAAAACGGTTGCGCTGCCATTCCATGTCAGCGACGGTGCGGTCGCCCAAGCGGTAGTAGTCGAGACCGGTTTCACCGATGCCGACGACTTTGGGCCACTTAGCGCGGCTCAGCAAATCGTCCAACGTGGGTTCTTGCACGCCTTCGTTGTCGGGATGCACGCCGACGGTAGCCCAGAAATTGTCAAACTGAGTCGCCAAACCGTGAACCTCGGGAAAGCGTTCCAGCGTGGTGCTGATGACCAAGGCGCGCGTGACCTGGGCTTTGGCCATGTCTTCGCGAATGGTGTGGATGTTTTCAGCCAGTTCTGGGAAGTTCAGGTGGCAGTGGGAGTCGGTGAACATGAGTCTTTGGATAAAAGTAACAGCGCTTTAGTCTTTGGCGCGCAAAGCGGTTTGCGCGCTTGCGACCAAAGCTTCAAACATCAGTCCCGCGTTGTACGGGTGTTCAGATGTACGGGCCGCAGTCATCAAGTCTTTGGACCATTGGGTGAGCGACCCAACGGTGCCAGCCGCAGGCAAATCCGCCGACATGAAAAAGCGTGGCTCGCCACCCGTGCGCAAGGCCAATAAGTCGTGACACAGTTTTTGCAACATGGCGATCGCTTGCGAAGGTGTGGCATCTGACACCGCTGCCACATCGCCGCGCATCACGGCTTTGGGCAAGCCCGCCCAAATAGCGGCTTTGAGACCGGCATTGGCCAGGCTGAGTGCATCTTCAGGGCGTCCGCCCGCAGCGCGCAGCAGCACGGCTGCATCGGTGGCGGGCACGCCTTGGGTTTGCAGCCAGCTCAACGCTTCGGTCTCCGTGGGCCACACCATGGTGTGGGTTTGGCAGCGGCTGCGGATGGTCGGCAGCAGCTGGTGAGCGGCTTCGCTGGCCAACACAAAGCGGCATTCGCCTGGCGGTTCTTCGAGTGTTTTGAGGATGGTGTTGGCCGTCACATGGTTCATGCGCTCGGCAGGGTAAACAAATACCACTTTGGTCGAGCCACCCGAGCGGGTTTGTTGGCTGAAGGCCACCATGTCGCGCGCAGCTTCCACGCGAATTTCTTTGCTGGGCTTGCGCTTTTTGTCGTCAAGGTCTTTTTGGGTCTTTTCGTCCAGCGGCCAGTTCAGCTCAAGCGCCAAGGTTTCGGGCATGAGCGTACACAGGTCGGCATGGGTACGCACATCCACCGCGTGGCAGCTGCGACATTGGTAGCAAGCGCCCTGCTGGGTCGGCGCTTCGCAAAGCCAAGCGCGAGCCAGTTCTAAACCCAGTGTGTATTGGCCCAAGCCTGATGGGCCCTGCAGCAGCCAAGCGTGACCGCGTCGCTCTAGCAAGGTGGTGAGCTGGCCTTGCAGCCAAGGGCTCAACACGGGCCTTATTTGTTGTGTGGTGGCTTCGGTCATGCGGCGCTGGAGCTCAAGTTGTACTGAGCCAGCCGCGCTGCACAAAATGGTGGTGCAGTTGCTGCCACACGGCTTCGCGTGTTTGGGAGGCGTCTAGGCGTACAAAGCGTGATGAATCGGCTTGAGCGCGGGCCGCATAGCCCTCAGATACTTTTTGGAAAAATGCGATGGGCTGCGCCTCAAAACGGTCGGGCACGCGGGCACCTGCTAAGCGCACGGCGGCAATGGCAGGGTCAAGTTCAAACCACACGGTGACATCGGGTTGGCGCAGACTGGTGCTAGAACGACCTGCCACGTCTGCTGGCATGGCCTGAACCCAGCTTTCCAGTTTCTCAAGCACGGCCAAATCAAACCCACGGCCGCTGCCTTGGTAGGCAAAGGTGGCATCGGTGAAGCGGTCGCACAGCACCACGTCACCGCGAGCCAAGGCTGGCTCAATCACGTTTTGCAAATGGTCGCGGCGGGCGGCGAAGATCAACAGCGCTTCGGTCAGCGCATCCATGGCGTCATGCAGCACCATCTCGCGCAGCTTCTCGGCCAGTGGTGTGCCGCCGGGCTCGCGAGTGAGCGTGACTTGGCGGCCTTGTGCTTTGAACGCGGCGGCCAAGCCATCGATGTGCGTGGACTTGCCCGCGCCGTCGATGCCCTCAAAACTGATGAACAGACCTGTTTTTGTCATAACCCGCTATTTTGCCTGTTGGCGCTGGTAGCGATTGACCGCGGCGTTGTGCTCGTCCAGCGTGGCGCTGAAGTAGCTGGTGCCATCGCCCTTGGCCACAAAGTACAAGGCGTTGCTGGCGGCGGGCTGCACAGCAGCTTTGAGCGCGTTACGCCCGGGCATGGCGATGGGTGTGGGAGGCAGGCCTTTGCGGGTGTAGGTGTTCCAAGGATGGTCGGTGCGCAGGTCGGCGCGGCGCAGGTTGCCGTCGAAGTTGTCAAACATGCCGTAAATCACGGTCGGGTCAGTTTGCAGCGGCATGCCGATGGCCAAACGGTTGTGAAACACACGGCTGATGGTGGTGCGGTCGCTCTCGCGGCCTGTTTCTTTTTCAACGATGCTGGCCAAAATCAGCGCTTCTTCTGGCGTTTTCACTTGAATGTCGGGGCCACGCAGCTTCCAGGCGGCGGTGAGTTGCTTGGTCATGGCCTTGGCGGCGCGCGCCATCACATGCAGCTCAGACGTGCCTTTGCCGTAGGTGTAGGTGTCGGGGAAAAAGCGTCCTTCAGGGGCTACGTCTGGCATGCCGAGCTTGGCCATGAGTTGGTCATCGCTCAGATCTTGGGTGTCGTGCCTGAGGCCTTCGGCTTTGGCAAGTGCTGTGCGGAATTGGCGAAATGTCCAACCGTCAATCAGGCTGATGGCTTTGAGGCTTTCTTCGCCACGGCTGAGCTTGCGTAGCAAATCGAGGGGGGTGTTGCCTTGGCTCAGCTCATAGCTACCCGCTCGCAGCTTGCGTGACTGACCACTGGCACGGAAAAACGCATATAGCACCATGGGTTGCACATCGACACCCGCGTCGGCCACAGCTTGGGCAATGCCACGCACAGGCGTTTGTGGCTCGATGGACAAGTCGACGGTGGGCGTCGGCAGCGACATGGGGGTCAACACCCACCAGCCAGATGCGGCTGACAGCAACAGGGCCAGACTCAACACCGTCCAAAAGATTCGCTTGATGAGTCGCATCACAACCCTATGTCCAATCACGTTAATCAAGCGAGGATGATAATTCACCCTATGTCACAGACCACCCTCTCCGCCTTCACCGCCTCTGCGCCTTTGAACGGCATTGCCCCCCTGCCCCACCTGGGCATCATCCGCGCTGCGGGTGCAGACGCCGCCAGTTTTTTGCACAACCAGCTCACCAACGATGTGCTGTTGATGAAAGAAGGTCAATGTCGCCTGGCTGCGTTTTGCAATGCCAAGGGCCGCATGCAAGCGAGCTTTGTGGTTTACAAACGTTGCGCTGAAGAAGTGCTACTGATTTGCCGCAAAGACCTGATCGCTCAAACCGTCAAACGCTTGTCGATGTTTGTGATGCGTGCCAAAGCCAAGCTGAGTGATGCGAGCGAAGAGTTTCAGTTGTTGGGATTGGCGGGCGATGCTGCACTTGCGGCCTTGAACGGTGCGACGACTGAACCTTGGCAACGCCACGCAGCAGGTGCAGCCGATGTGTTGACGCTCTACCCTGCCCTCGACCAACCACGCGCCTTCTGGCTTGCGCCCAAAGATGCGGCGGCGCCCACAGGTCCGGCTCTCAGCGCTGACCTGTGGCAAGTGGGTGAAGTGATGAGTGGCATTGCGTGGGTTGAGCTCGCCACCTTCGAAGCCTTTGTGCCACAGATGCTCAACTACGAATCGGTTGACGGTGTGAACTTCAAAAAAGGTTGTTACCCCGGCCAAGAAATCGTTGCTCGCAGCCAGTTTCG
>CANCGU010000132.1 GCA_947377705.1 Comamonadaceae bacterium | reverse complement strand
AGCGGCTCGTCTCTGTTGCTCTAATCCTCACCTCACGGTGGAGAGGTGTTACCTCTTACGCTGTCCTTCGCAGTCCGGACGTTCCTCCAGTGCCTGGTTTCCCAGATTGCACCAGCGACGGTCTAGCGAGCTTCACGGGTTGATTATCGCTAATGCGTGAATACCGATCTTTTCGAGCCAAACTCAGCGTCATCTGGCTGTATCACTTTAAAAATTGCATCACAGTGAAATCGTTGATGAAAGAGGTCATCTGTGAATCAAAAGCACCAGCAAACATGGTGGTCACCTGTGGTGCACTTTGGCGTTCACATCGTGGTGGGTTCATTGATTTTTGTGTTGATATCACTCCCCGCTTTTGGGCTAGGTTTGTTGGTTCAATATCTTGCAATCAAGGGGACAGCACCTTATGCTATTCATGTATTGACTTTATTAGAATATGCCATTGTCACAATTGATGCCATGGCTTTCTTGGCTTATCTAGTGATGACCGGCATCAATGCCGTGAGGGAGATGACGGAATGAACAAGCTTTTTTATGAAATGCAAGTTGCAGCAAAGCAGGCGCCTAAGCTTTATTTTGCGCCATTTGTGGGGGCCGTGGTGGCCATGAAAAAAGAAGTACGCGCCCTTCGTCGATCAACACATCAAACAACAACCAAAGAATCAAGCAGAAAAGTACCTGTCTAATTTAAAAAATTCACGTAACCCGCCGCTGGCGGGTTTTTCAATCCTCAACATGACTTGCCCGATAAACACGGGCCGCACACGCTTGTGATTCGACTCTCAGAACTCAAACTCCCGCTCTCTGCACTCCCCGTGGAAGAACGTCGCGCCGCCGATGCACCTGCCGAAACCGAGGCCGATCGCCAACTACCGCCACACCCCCTTGAGGCACTGCGCGCTTTAGCTGCTGAAGCTTTGGGTGTGTCTACAGATGCCATCGCCACGCTAGATGTGTTCAAACGTAGCTTTGACGCCCGCAAACAAAACTTGTTGGTGGTCTACATCGTGGACGTCAGCTTGGTGGATGCATCGCAAGAAGCCGCACTGCTGGCCAAATACGACAAGAACTCGCACATCCAACCCACGCCAGATATGGCGTGGCAAGCGCCTGCACACGCACCGGGCGACTGGGGGAAAAACGAAGGCGAACGCCCCGTGGTGGTGGGCTTTGGCCCCTGCGGTATTTTTGCGGCACTGGTGTTGGCGCAAATGGGTTTCAAGCCCATCGTGATTGAGCGCGGCACCACCGTGCGTCAACGCACCAAAGACACTTGGGGCTTGTGGCGCAAAAAGATTTTGAACGTCGAGAGCAATGTGCAGTTCGGCGAAGGCGGTGCAGGCACATTTTCAGATGGCAAGCTGTACAGCCAAATCAAGGACCCGCGCCACTTGGGCCGCAAGGTGATGCGCGAGTTTGTGCGCTTTGGCGCGCCCGAAGAAATTTTGTTCACTGCACACCCGCACATCGGCACCTTCAAGCTGGTGAAAGTGGTGGAAGGGCTGCGCGAAGAAATCATCAGCTTGGGCGGCGAAGTGCGCTTTGAGCAACGCGTAGTGAATGTGGCATACGACCGCACTGCTGGCGGCGCTTCATCCGCTCGCGCAATTCAAGCCCTGCGCATTCACAACCACGCCACGGGCGAAACCTACACACTCCCCGCGCATCATGTGGTCATGGCGCTGGGTCACAGCTCGCGCGACACCTTCACCATGCTGCACCGCCATGCGGTGGCGATGGAAGCCAAACCATTTTCGGTGGGCGTGCGCATTGAGCACCCACAGGGCGTGATTGACCGCGCACGTTGGGGCCAACACGCAGGCCACCCGCTGCTGGGCGCCGCCGACTACAAGCTGGTACACCACGCTGAAAACGGCCGTGCCGTGTATAGCTTTTGCATGTGCCCCGGCGGCACCGTGGTGGCCGCCACCAGCGAAGCGGGCCGCGTGGTGACCAACGGCATGAGCCAATACTCACGCGCAGAACGCAATGCCAACGCTGGTATCGTGGTGGGCATTGACCCCAGCGACTACCCCACCGACCCCGCCGCGTTTGAAGCCGAGCTCGGCCAAGAGATGGGCAATGCCGTGCGCCACACCACCCACGATGCGCCAGGTGGCTACCACCCCCTCGCAGGCTTGGTGCTGCAACGCCAACTCGAAGCCCACGCCTACACCTTGGGCGGCAGCAGCTACGAAGCGCCCGCGCAACTGGTGGGTGACTTTGTGGCCGACCGTGCATCCACTGCGTTGGGCAGCGTCGAGCCTTCCTACAAACCCGGCGTAAAGATGGTCAGCCTCAACAGCGCCTTGCCCCACTACGCCATCACCGCCATGCGCGAAGCGCTGCCCGTGTTTGGCCGAAAAATCAAAGGCTTTGACATGCACGACGCGGTGATGACGGGTGTGGAAACACGCACCTCATCGCCTCTGCGCATCGCCCGCGACGACGACACACTGCAAAGCCCTACCCTCGCGGGTCTGTATCCAGCCGGCGAAGGTGCGGGTTATGCGGGCGGCATTTTGTCGGCAGGGGTAGATGGCATTAAAGTAGGCGAAGCCGTCGCACGACAGATCATTTCTTCAAGGAGCAATACATGAAAGCCAACAGCGTTTTAGACACCATCGGCCACACACCGCACATCCGCATCAACCGCTTGTTTGGCAACACGCATCAGGTGTGGATCAAGTCCGAGCGCACCAACCCTGGTGGCTCTATCAAAGACCGCATCGCTTTGGCGATGGTGGAAGCGGCTGAAAAGTCGGGCGCCCTCAAAGCGGGTGGCACCATCATCGAGCCCACCTCGGGCAACACAGGCGTGGGCTTGGCGATGGTGGCGGCTGTCAAAGGCTACAAACTCGTGTTGGTGATGCCCGACAGCATGAGCATCGAGCGCCGCCGCCTGATGCTGGCCTACGGCGCATCGTTTGATTTGACGCCACGCGAAAAAGGCATGAAGGGCGCCATCGCCCGCGCTGAAGAACTGGCCGCTCAAACACCAGGTGCATGGATTCCACAGCAGTTTGAAAACCCCGCCAACATTGACGTGCACGCACGCACGACCGCGCAAGAAATCATCGCGGACTTCCCCGAAGGCGTCGACGTGCTCATCACCGGTGTCGGCACCGGTGGCCACTTAACGGGCACAGCCCAAGTGCTCAAGGCCAAGTGGCCCCGCTTGAAGGTGTATGCGGTGGAGCCCACGGCCTCGCCCGTCATCTCAGGCGGTGCACCTGCCCCCCACCCTATTCAAGGCATTGGCGCAGGCTTCATCCCTAAAAACTTAGACACCGCGTTGCTCGATGGTGTGATTCAAGTCGAAGCCGATGCCGCCCGCGAAATGGGCCGTCGCAGCGCTGCTGAAGAAGGTTTGTTGGTCGGTATCTCATCAGGCGCTACGTTGGCTGCCATTGCGCAGAAGCTGCCAGACATTGCTGCGGGCGCCACCGTGCTGGGCTTTAACTACGACACGGGCGAGCGCTATTTGTCGGTTGAAGGCTACCTGCCGGTTTGACCATGTCCAACCGAACCATTTATCGGTACAGCAAGCGATCCAAATCTGTCAGCTCAGCCCGCGCTTCTTTGGCCAGCTGAGCTTGCTCTTTGAGCCAACGCTTCAGCTCCGCTTCGTTTTGAATGCGACGTAGGTCACGCACCAGCGTGTCCACCTCGTGCTCTTTGTCGCGCAGCTGAATGGCCAGCGCACGCGCCAAGCTCTCGGCGCTGATGTGGTCGAGCTCGCTCACACCTAGGTAATGGCGAATTTCAAACTGGGCTTGTGCTTCGTCTTCTTCCAGCGCTTCCACTTGCTCTTTGAGCAACAGGCACATGGCGTTGAGTTTGTCGTCGGCCATGCGACTCAAGGCCGCGCTGTCGATCTGTGCAATTTGCAATTGCAGCTTGAGCAACTCTGACAAGTTCTTGCGGTCATACGCGGCGTTGACTTGGCTCATCAACGCGGTCTTGCGCAAGCGCTCGGTCTCATCGGGTTCGCGGTCAGGGTGCAAGGCGCTGGCCAACTGGCGATACACCGTGCGTAGCGCCGTGTTGGCATCCATCTTTTGTTGCCCGTCTTTGAGCTGACGGGCTGCTGGTTTCTTCTTGGCCTTCTTGGCTTGGCGCTTGTCTTCGAGTCGTTGTTGTTGCTCGCGGTATTGGCGCAAGCCTGCTTCAAACACCGCCTCTGCGGTGTGCAAATCGTCCGCGCCATGCAAAGGCTTACCAAACAAGTCTTCAAATACCGCTTTGGCATGCTCGGCACCTGCACGGGCTTCTTCGGCCAAGGCTTGTGCGTCTTCTTCGCTGTGGTGTTGGTTGAACACGGCTTGCACTTGCGGGTCATGTTTGTGTTCTAGCGCTTCGCACAGCGCAAGAATGATTTGCATGGCGCTGCGTCGGTGTGTAGCGGTCAGTTCGGCGCTGTGCAAACACCCATCTAAAAACAGCAACAAGCTTTTACGTGCATCGTCTTCTTGCTGCTGCAAACCAGCCATCGCGCTCAAGTGGCTGCTGCGGTGTTGGGTGGACAAAGCTTCTAGCATGGCAATGGCATCCGACAACGCCGACACACGCGCCAACAAGGTGTTGAAGCGTTTTTGTGCAGACGTTTCAGCAGCAGGCTGAATGGCAACGGTCGCCACTGCGTGTGCAGGGGCGACCGTCCAAGGCGATTGAGGCGTGCTCAAAGATCAGCGCGCCGCTTGCAACGCGGCAATGCGCTCTTCCAGCGGTGGGTGCGAGGCAAACAATTTGCCCAAACCACCGGTGATGCCCATCGCTGCCACACTGGGGGGCAAGTCACCTGCTTGCATGCTGTTCAAACGGGCCAGGGCGTTGATCATGGGTTGTTTGTTGCCCAAGAGCTGCGCAGAACCTTCGTCCGCACGGAACTCACGGTAGCGGCTGAACCAGGCCACGATCATGCTAGCGACAAAACCGAGCACGATGTCCAGCACAAAGCTGGTGATGTAGTAGCCCATGCCGGGGCCTGTAGATTCGTCGTCTTTGCTGCGCAACATGCCGTCGACAAAATAGCCAATGACACGACTCAAGAACACCACAAAGGTGTTGAGCACGCCTTGGATGAGCGTGAGCGTGACCATGTCGCCGTTGGCAACGTGGGCAATCTCATGGCCCAACACGGCTTCAATTTCTTCTTTGGTCATGCCCTGCAGCAAGCCGGTAGACACAGCCACCAAGGCCGAATTTTTGAAAGCACCCGTGGCAAAGGCGTTGGGCTCGCCTTCGTAGATGGCCACTTCGGGCATGACAATGCCAGCGCGTTCCGACAGGCGTTGCACCACGCTGAGCAACCAAGCTTCGTCTTGGTTAGCGGGTTGGTTGATGACGTGCGCGCCCGTGCTCCACTTGGCCATGGGCTTGCTCATCAAGAGCGAAATGATGGCACCGCCAAAACCCATGATGAGCGAAAAACCCAGCAAGGCAGATAGGTTCAGGCCGTTGGCGGTGAGATAGCGGTTGACGCCCAGCAAACTGGCGACGACCCCCAGCACCACCATGACAGCGAGGTTGGTGAGGACGAACAGAAGAATGCGTTTCATAGTTTCCTTTTCAGCGGGGAATACAAACGTCCGCGGTTGTGAATGGTAGGGGTGAATTCTTGCAATTCAATTCCACAGCTTTTAAAAACCACACAAAAGTTAGGCAAAGCGATGTGCCGCTTTGGCGCTTTATTTCGCAGACTATTTCGATGATTTTGCAAGAACATCGCGCTTGGGGCGAAATACGTTTGCGTCCTCGTAATAAGCACGCTCAGCATTAGCCGACCACCAACCTGGCACACCCAATACAGGCAATGGTTCGTAAGGCTTGGTGGCTAGTTTGGCCGGTTGCAGATCTTGCACTAGCCACGCATCCAGCCAAGCTTCGTCGTGCGGATTCACTTCACTGTCCACGCGGTACACATGACCCGTGATGGATTTGTAGGGCATGACAAGTTTTTCAAGCAAAGCATGGCCAAACAACACGAGGTGCACCTGCTGCCATTGCGCACGCAAGTCCACAAATAACCTCAGCCAATCACGCGCTTGTAGCGCAGCCCACACCTCATCGGGCGCATGCATGAGCACCACGTTTTCATCAAACAACGTGAGTGCATCGCGCACAGGACCGCGGGTGTCGCGAATGCCTTGAGTTCCAATCTCTGTCGCTTGCAGCTGGTTCAAGCGGCGTTTGGCCAGCGGAAAGCGGTGCCAGCACAGGCCGTTGAAGAAGTCGTGCAGGCCATCGCGTGTGGGGACTTGGCGGGTTTTGAAGATGAAGTCTTCGTAGGCTTGGCCTTCGGGGAGAGCGGACTGAGGGACGAACTTTACTTCGTTGACATCGCCATGCGCGAGGCCAGCACGGGTCGTGTTCACGCTCGCTGCGCTCGCAATATCACCCGAACCCGCGCTGGCCTCGCGCTTGGCTGCGGAGTGGTTCGCAACGGATGCACTGCGCTGAACCATCGTCTGCTGCGTCGCTCTTTCTTGCAACGCATTCAACGCTTGAGCCACGTTTTGCTGTTGCAGTGCCTGACGTGCTGTGGGCTCGCCCAGTTCGCGCCAAGGCGCGAACCACGGCTGTGACCAATCGATGTCGGCCAACACAGCACCGCCAAACATTGCAGGCTTGGCGAGCTCAGCTGCTGCGTTGCTGCAACGGGCCGTATTGGGTGTGAGCGTTGCGGCTGAGGTGCTGGCAGTTTTCTTTAAATCACGCGCCAAGGCAAGGTCTCGCCAGAGCGCAGAGGTTTCAAGTCGGCTTCGCCGAACGCAAAGCTCTCGGGAGGCGTCCAGCTTTCTTTGCGCAGCGTGAGCGTGCCCGTGTTGCGTGGCAAACCGTAGAAGTCTGCGCCGTGGAAACTGGCGAAGCCTTCGAGCTTGTCGAGTGCACCTGCGTTGTCAAACGCTTCGGCGTACATGGGCATGGCCGCGTGTGCGGTGTAGCAACCGGCGCAACCAGTGGCGTGTTCTTTGAGCTGTGCGGGGTGCGGTGCGCTGTCTGTTCCCAAGAAGAATTTGGGTGACCCACTGGTGGCGGCTTGCACCAAAGCCAGACGGTGTGTCTCGCGCTTCAACACGGGCAAGCAGTAGTAATGTGGGCGAATGCCACCGGTGAAGATGGCGTTGCGGTTGTACAGCAAGTGGTGCGCGGTGATGGTGGCGCCTGTGTACTGATCGCTCTCTGCCACGTATTGCGCAGCATCGGCTGTGGTGATGTGCTCGAACACAATTTTGAGTTCGGGGAAATCACGGCGCAAAGG
>CANCGU010000131.1 GCA_947377705.1 Comamonadaceae bacterium | reverse complement strand
AGCGACAACACAATCATCAAGAACACCGAGAACTCTTCGGTCCAGGCAAACGATTGGTCGGTAAAGTAGCGCACCAACACATTGGCAAACGTGATGAGGGCTAACAAGCCCATCACGATGACGGTGAGCCAGTCTTCAATTTTGAGGGGGACAACGGTCACTTCATCTTGCGCAGTTGGATCGTGGATTTCAACAGGCAAGTGCGTTGGTTCGTGGAGATGAGGCATAAAGTAGCGACGCGATACAAAGAGATAACGCGGGCACTTTAGCACGGCGCTCACAGTGCGCGTGTTACGCGCGCGCTGGAGAGTCCTGGGCTCAGTGGCTCATGCCTTGGTGGCGCAGCAGTGCATCAAGCTGAGGCTCGCGGCCACGGAAGGCTTTGAACGATTCCATCGCGGGACGGCTACCACCGACTTCGAGGATGGTTTCTCTGTAGCGGCGACCTGTGTCAATGCTGGGCTCTCCATCGGCGCCTGCGGTTTCTTCAAACGCAGCGTAGGCGTCGGCACTCAGCACCTCAGCCCACTTGTAGCTGTAATAGCCCGCCGCATAGCCGCCTGCAAAAATGTGGCTAAAGGTGTGCAGCGTGCGGCCCCACGCAGGGCTTTGCAAAACGGCCACTTCGGCACGCACGTCGCGCAGCACTTGTATGAAGTCTTGTGCTTTTTCGCTTTCAGTATGCAAACGCATGTCCACCAACGAGAACTCAATTTGACGCAGCGTTTGTAAACCGCTCTGGAAGTTTTTGGCCGCCAGCATTTTGTCGAACAGTTCGCGTGGCAATGGCTCACCTGTGTCGACATGCGAGGTCATGTGACGCAGCACGGGCCACTCCCAGCAGAAGTTTTCCATGAACTGGCTGGGCAGTTCCACCGCATCCCATTCCACACCGCTGATGCCTGATACATCGCGTTCGTTCACTTGTGTCAGCATGTGGTGCAAGCCGTGGCCGCATTCGTGGAAGAGGGTGATCACGTCGTCATGCGTGAGCAGCGGTGGTTTGTTGCCCACGCTTTCGGCAAAGTTGCACACCAGGTGAGCAACGGGGGTTTGCAAGGTGTTGGTATCGGGGCGCAACCAACGGGCGCGCACATCGTCCATCCACGCACCGCCGCGCTTGCCGGCGCGAGCCCCGGGGTCGAGGTAGAACTGACCCACCAACACTGGCGGCAAACCGCGTGCCCGAGTTTCTTCGGTGTGGCGCTCGATGCGGTAAAACTCAACCGCTGGGTGCCACACAGGGGCTTCGTCGCGGCGAATGCTCACCTCAAACAAGGTTTCCACGATTTTGAACAAACCGGCCAACACCTTAGGCGCTGTGAAGTAAGGTTTGACTTCTTGCTCGCTGAACGCATAGCGCGCTTCTTTGAGCTTCTCGCCGATGTACGGCCAGTCCCACGGTTGTGGGTCTTGAAGGTTCAGCTGTTCGGCAGCAAAGGCACGCATTTCAGCCACGTCTTTTTCTGCATAAGGACGGGCGCGTTTGGCCAAGTCACGCAAGAAAGCGATCACCTCGGCGGGTGACTGCGCCATCTTGGCGGCCAGCGACACCTCAGCGTAGTTGGCGTAGCCCAAGAGTTGTGCTTCTTCTTGGCGCAAGGCCAAAATTTCTTTGACCCAAGGGGTGTTGTCTTGTTCGGCTTTGCCGGCCTGCACCGCTTCAGATTGGTCAGACGCACGGGTGGCGTAAGCACGGTACAGCTTTTCACGCAGAGCGGCGCTGTGGGCAAACTGCATGATGGGCAGGTAGCACGGCATTTTCAAATTCAGCTTGTGGCCTGCCAAACCCTCTTTTTCGGCCGCAGCACGGGTGGTTTGCACCACATCGTCTGGTACGCCCGCCAATTCTTCGGTCGTGACGATGGCCGTCCATTGGTCCGTGGCATCGAGCACGTTTTCGCTGAACTTTTGGCTCACCTCGGCCTGGCGTTCTTGGATGGCGGCAAACCGTTCTTTGGCCGCACCCACCAGCTCAGCGCCCGACAACACAAAGTTGCGCATGGCTAACGTGTGCGCATGTTTTTGCTCGGCGTTCAAGCGGGTCACATCAATGGCCTTGTACTTGGCATACAAGCGCTCGTCTGCGCCTAAGCGTGTGTAGAACTCGGTCACGCGTGGCAGGGCTTCGGTGTAGGCGGCGCGCAACTCGGGCGTGTCCACCACCGAGTGCAGGTGGTTCACAGCACCCCAAGCGCGGCTGAGTTTTTCGGTCGCCACATCGAGCACCGCAGCAATGGCTCTCCACTCGGCAGGGAAGTCTGCTGCAGTGACTTGCTCTAACGCGGCATCGGCCGCAGGCAAGAGTTGATCAAGTGCAGGTGCGATGTGCTCTGGCTTGATGGCATCAAACAGCGGGTGATTAAAAAAATTGAGCAGCGGGTTGGTGGTGAATGTCATGTGAAAACTTTCAATGCTTCTCAGATAAGGCCCGTTGCGCCGATTCCAAGGTGTTGACCAACAACATCGTGATAGTCATTGGCCCCACGCCGCCGGGCACGGGGGTGATGTAGCTGGCGACTTCTTTCACGCCTTCAAAGTCCACGTCGCCGCAGAGTTTGCCTTCATCGTTGCGGTTCATGCCCACGTCCAGCACCACCGCGCCGGGCTTGACCATGTCGGCGGTTAGCACATTGCGTTTGCCCACAGCCGCCACGATCACATCGGCTTGCAGGGTCATGGCTTTCAAATCTTTCGTGCCGCTGTGGCAAATGGTGACCGTGGCATTTTGCTGCAAGAGCATCAAGGCCATGGGCTTGCCCACGATGTTGCTGCGGCCAATCACCACGGCGTGTTTGCCCTTCAGGTCGTAACCAATGCTCTCCAGCATCTTCATGCAGCCATAAGGTGTGCAAGGCCAAAAGCCAGGCATCCCGGTCATCAACGCCCCTGCGCTGGCGATGTGAAAACCGTCCACGTCTTTGGCCGGGCGGATGGCTTCAATCACTTTTTGCGCGTCGATGTGGGCAGGCAAGGGTAGTTGCACCAAGATGCCGTGAATGGCGGGGTCGTTGTTGAGCGCGTCGACGCGGGCCAGCAAATCAGCTTCAGTCATGGTGGCTTCGTATTTTTCGAGGACTGAATGCAAGCCCGCTTCTTCGCATGCTTTGACCTTGTTGCGCACATACACCTGGCTGGCTGGGTTCTCGCCTACCAGCACCACGGCCAAGCCGGGCGTGAGGCCTTGGGCTTTGAGCTTGACGGTGTCCGCCGCCACTTGCGCGCGCAGTTGTTTGGAGAGGGCGTTGCCGTCAATGAGTTGTGCAGTCATGGTCTTGTGTATACAGAGGGGAAGTTGAATTGAAAACGCCCGTGAAATACGGGCGTTAAAAGGGGCGTTGAAGTGTGTGCCAAAGGTGGGTGCTTAAACTTTGGCGGTGTTTTGTCCGAGTGCCGTTTTCAGCAAATCTGCCACGGTGTTGGCGTTGAGCTTTTCCATGATGTTGGCGCGGTGCGCTTCCACCGTTTTGATGCTGATGCCGAGGTCGTCTGCAATTTGCTTGTTCAAGCGACCGGCCACGATGCGCTCTAACACTTGGGCTTCACGGGTGGTCAGCTTGGCCATCAGCGCGTCGCGGCTGGCTGCTTGCTGGTAGTCGGCAAACGACTCAGTGGCTTGGGCCAACATGCGCTCGACCAAAGTCACCAAAGCCGTTTCGTCGAAAGGCTTTTGGATGAAGTCCATTGCGCCCTTTTTCATGGTGTCCACCGCCATGGGCACGTCACCATGACCCGTGATGAAGACGATGGGCAGGGGGGATTTTCGTTCGACCAAACGGTCTTGCAACTCTAAGCCCGTCATGCCACCCATGCGGATGTCTACGATCAAGCAAGCCACTTCTCGCTGGTCGTAACGGCTCAGAAACGTTTCTGCAGAGTCAAAGCAGCGAACACGGTAGTCCTTGCCCTCTAACAACCATTGCAATGAATCGCGAACAGCCTCGTCATCATCAACAACGTAGACCGTACCTTTTTTAGGAATCAAGCTCATCAAAAAAACTCCAACCTTATCGGACCGGTATCCAGAAGGAAAAGCGGCAGCCCGTGATATCTGCACCATTGTAGATGTTCTCGGCTTTCATACGTCCCTGGTGGGATTCCACGATGGAACGGCACAAATTCAGCCCAATGCCCATGCCCTCGGACTTGGTGGAAAAGAAGGCTTCGAACAAATGTTCCATCACCTCAGGCGGTAAGCCTCGCCCTGTGTCAGTGACCGAAAACTCAACCACGGCTTGGCCTTCCTCGCTGCGTGGCAAAACCTTGAGCTCGACATCGCGTTGTGTCAACGGACGTTTGGTCAAGTCAATCGATTCTGCGGCGTTGCGCATCAAATTCACCAGCACCTGCTCAATCAAAATGGGGTCTACGTTGATAGCGGGCAGCCGCGCGGCAACGACTTGGGTGAGGCGTACTTGGCGGCGGCGCATTTCAATGCCCGCCAATTCCACGGCTTCGCTCACCATGGCGGCTACATCAGAGGGGGTGCGGTTGGGCTCGCTGCGTTTCACAAAGCTGCGAATGCGCTGAATAATTTGCCCCGCGCGCTGCGCTTGGTGCGCTGTTTTCTCTAGGGCCTTGAGCAGTTCTTCCTCAGTCAAGTTGTTCGCTTTGATGCGAGACACTATGCCGCTGCAATAGTTGCTGATGGCGGTGAGGGGTTGGTTCAACTCGTGTGCCACGCTAGATGCCATTTCACCCATGGTGATCAGTCGACTCGCCGACTGTGCCCGTTCCGCTTGCATTTGCGCTTGTTCTTCGGCTTGGCGACGTGGCGTGATGTCTGAGGCAATGACCATTTGCGCCAAACGTCCATCCACCCAGTTGAGGTAACGCGAACGCACTTCCAGCCACTTGCCCAGCTCTGGCAGGAAAATTTCAGCGTTTTCCATTTTGGTTTCAGTGATGCCCTCGGTGGGCAGGCCCATCAAACCATCGTCTTGGTCTTGACTGTCGTCATCGGAGGCTTCTGAAGTGCTCAATGTGCGGGGTTGGCCCGCTTGGGTCACCAAGCTCAAGTGCCCTTGTGTGGTGGTCGCAAACCATTGGCGATACAGTTTGTTGGCAAACAGCAATTCTTTGCTACCCAAAGGGGCTACGGACACGGAGGCGTCTAAGCCTTCGAGCACCGTTGTGAAGCGGTCGTGTGCGGCAGAGAGTTGTTCGCGAATGCGGTTTGGCTCGGTGATGTCGGTCATGGACGTCATCCAACCCGTTTGCTGGCCGCGAGCGTCCACCAGCGGCGAGACATACAAGCGCGCATCAAATACTTCCCCGCTTTTGCGCTTGACACGTACCTGAAATCCGCTGGCGGTGGTATCGCCTTGAAGTTCTTGCGCTAGTTTTTGCTCCAGCGTATCGCGATCTTCTTCCGGCCAATATGGGAAGGGGGGCACACGCCCCACCAGCTCGTTTTCAGTCCAACCCGTCATTTGGCAAAACGCAGCATTCACATAAGTGATACGGCCTTTCAGGTCCATAGCACGCATACCTGTGAGGATGGAGTTTTCCATGGCGCGGCGAAAGTTGGTTTCCACCACCAAGGCTTGTTGTGCTTGCACACGCCTGCGGGTATGGCGCCAAGTGCCAATCAACATCCAAGCGGTCATCGCGCTGAGCACGGCGACCAGCCAAAACACGCCATTGCCAATCAAACCCTGCGAGGTGCGATACGCCTGCGCGTGCAGGGACAGGGCGTAGCCCACGGGGGTGATGGGCACCTCGTATTCGTTGGTTTGAAACAGCCAAGGCAACACTTCGGTCACTTTGGGGCGTGCTTTGTTGGCTTGGCCTGCAAGCACGTTGTTGTTCACATCGCGCAAAGACACGGCATAACGGTTGGCAATTTCGTTGGGGACTGCAAATCGCAGCATGCCGTCCATCGTGTACTCGGCCAGCAACACGCCTTCAAATTTGCCGTGCGTGACGATGGGCACTTGCAATTGCAAGTGGGTGTATGGCGCGGCATTGGTGCGCTTCTCGATGATGGGTTGGGAATAAACCGGTTGCTGCAAGTCCCGCGCTAAATGGAAGGTGTTGAGCGTTTCGGTATGGCTGACCACATTTCCCGTGAGAAAACTCATCGTTGAGTTATTGCTGGCACTGGCATAGGAGGCATGCACATGCTGACGCGCATCCACCCACGTCAGACTCGCCAACTCAGGGCTTTGGTTTAGCAGGGTTTGGGCTTCGCCAGAAAAAGCTTTGTTATCGGTTTCCCTGTTGGCAATGTCACGCGCCATGCGCATGATTTGTTCTTGTTTGTCTAGCAAGCGCAAGCGTAAACGCTGCTGTGCGTATTCCACGTCACGGCGTACCACCTCTTGCTCGCGCACGATTTCTTCGTAACGCAAATACCAAAACGCTGTGGTGATCGCTGCCATGAAAAGCACCACAGCCGCCAAGGGGGCAATGAACGCGAAGCGGTCCTGACGGTTGGGGGGCTGTTGACGCCACCAATGGCGCCAGCGGTTGATGAGCGGTGTGAGAGGGGACGAGGGCAATGTTTTTGACATGTGGGGTGAGTTTATGTCTGCCTGTAAACCATCATTTTGAGTAATTACTAAATTTCATAATAAGAAATCAATAGTCGCTATTTGAAATTTACGGAATTTGTGAGAAACTATTTACATTCGAGTCAAAACAAGTGCAACACAGAGGAGACAAGCATGTCAGCACAACCGAACGATCCACGTAACGATGTGGACAGCCAAGAAACGCGTGAATGGATGGACGCTTTGTCCGCCGTCATCAATTCAGAGGGGCCTGAGCGCGCGCACTTTTTGTTAGAGCAATTGCTCGAACATGCGCGTGAGAGCAGCATTGACATGCCGTTCTCAGCCAACACCGGCTACGTCAACACGATCGAACCCGATCAAGAAGCGCATTGCCCCGGCAACATCGAAATTGAAGAGCGCCTGCGCGCCTACATGCGCTGGAACGCGATGGCGATGGTGGTCAAAGCCAACCGCCACAACCCAGAAGACGGTGGCGATCTGGGTGGTCACATTGGCTCCTTCGCTTCTTTGGCCCACATGTTTGGTGCGGGCTTTAACCATTTCTGGCACGCTGAAAACGAAAACCACGGTGGCGATTGCTTGTACATCCAAGGCCACGTCTCACCTGGTGTGTACGCCCGTGCGTATCTGGAAGGCCGTTTGACCGAAGAGCAGTTGCTCAACTTCCGTCAAGAAGTGGATGGCAAAGGTTTGTCCAGCTACCCACACCCCAAACTCATGCCTGAGTTCTGGCAGTTCCCCACCGTGTCGATGGGCCTGGGCCCATTGATGGC
>CANCGU010000130.1 GCA_947377705.1 Comamonadaceae bacterium | reverse complement strand
CGCCAAGCTTCGCGCTGCATGTCGGCATTCTTCAGTTGCGGCGCAGCAAGCTCGAGCATTTGCTGAGCCTTGCCCCACAAGGCGTGATGCCAACACACCCGGCCTGCCAAATACTGCAACTCCACCCAACGTGGGTAAGTTTGGCGTGCACGTTCAATGCTGGCCAGCCAATCAGGGTCTGCGGGCAACAACACCAAAGCGCGAGACAAAGTTTGGGCGACGCGCTCGCGAATCGCGGGCGTGCAAGTGTCAGGCTGTTGCACCATGCGGTTCCACAAAGGGGTGAGCCAAGGCATCACAGCCGTGGCTTCGCCGCTGAGTTGGAGCATGCGTTGGGCTGCGTGCAAGACCACCTCGGGCTGCTCGCGTTCGGTCGTCTCCAAGCTGTCCCAGACACGCTGCAATTGGGCGCCATCATGCGCTTCGTTCAAACTTGCAATTGCCAGCTCACGCAGCAAACTTTGCGCAGCAGCCTCAGAGAACGCCCCGTGCTTTGCCAACAAACGTGCGGTATCTAACGCCAAGGCGTGTTGCTGGTCTAAGCGCGTGGCTTTCAGACGCATGCGCAACGCCAAAGTGCGACGCGCAGGCCCGTGACGCAAACCATCTAACCAGCGCAGCGCTTCTGACGCGTCGTGGTCGCTCAAAGCCCATCGGGCAGCGCCCAAATAGGCAGACTCCATCGCCTCATCCACAGCGCCATCTGCGGGGTCACGGCCCAAGGCCATCACCGCTTGCAAGTGCGACACGCGGGCATCGCGATCACGCAGCGCATGCGCGCTTTCAGCCGCAATCAAGTGCGACAACGCACGCAGTTGTTGTGTGTGGCGGGGCGCGGGGTCGTCTGCGGTTCGCACAGACGCCAACAGCGCCTCTAAAGCCAGCGCTTGCTCGGCGGACTTCACCGCACGCACATAGCGGCCACTCCAGAGCTGAGAAAGTGCATCCAACAACGCCGCATGCATGGCTCGCTCTTTTTGCTGCAAGCGCCAGCGGCGGGCTTGATGGGGCAATTCAAACAAAGCCGACATGGCACGCCAGGCCAAGTGCAGCATGACAAACAACGCCACCAACACCAGCAATACCAAGTTGAGCGACAAGTCCACACGGTAAGGCGACCAAAACACCGTGACCGTGCTTTGGTTGCCACCGGCCAACAAAGCCGAGGCCACCGCCACACCAAAGAGGGCAACAAACCAAAGAGCGGCTCTCATCTCAGCGCCCCGCTGCAGCTGTGGTGAGGGCCGCGATGGTGTCATCCACACGCGGAATCTCAATTTGCTTCGATTGCGCCAGCACTTCACGCGCCAGCGCCAAGGTGGTTTGGCCTTGACGCGTTTGCATGTCGAAATAACGGACCAAATCGTCGTTGGCTTGTTTCATGTCGGACTGCACCGCGTCGAAGTGGCGTGCGAGCAAACCCAAACGGGCATTGAGTAAACGCAGCTTGAGGTTTTCACGCACAAAGAAGCTTTGGTCGGGCGCCAGCAAACTGGCTTCGGGCTTGTCAATGCGGCTGACACGAATCAGGTTTTGAGCGTCGTCCCAAATGTCAGACCACACCTTCTCCCACCAACTCATGCTGATGGCTTTGGCCCAACTGGTGGCTGGCACGGGTTGTACAGGTTTGTCTTTGGGAGCGCTTCCCACGGCGTTGAGCAGAGGCAAGGTGTCCACCACATGCACCAGTTCGTCGAGCTTGAACAGCAAAGCGGGGGTATCGGCCACGGCCGTAGCTTTGATGCGCTCAATGTCACGCGTCACCGCGCGCAACACGGGGGCGAGCCGAGGTTGAGCCACCTTGGTCAAGCGTTGCTCGGCTGAGTTGAGCGCGGCCAACAAAGGCTGCACACTGCCCGTGAGCTGGGCTTGTTGCTGCGCCAAGCGAATGGCAGATTCGATGTCCACCACCAGGTTTTCGTCGCGTGAGCGCGAGAGACTTTGCATCAAATCTTCCAGCTGGCTACGCTGTAAAGACACTTCGCTGAGCTTGGCATCGGTCACCGCCAAGCGCGCGGCGGTTTCGCGCGCCAATTCTTCGGCTTGCTTGGAGGTCACACGCGCCTCCACAGCTTGGCTGCCCGTGTCAGCACTTTGACGCGCCAGTTGTTCTTGAATCCCTGAGAGCTTGACCCACATCGAGCCCGAACCCAAAGCGCCCAACACGGCCAACGCACCAATGCTGCGAATGAGCCACGGGTGCCCCTGTGCACGGGCCGTGGGATCCGCACTGTTGAAATCGCTGGCGTTGGCAAGCGGCTCAGTGGTAGGCCCCAAGGGCGGTAGGTTGGATGTGTCGTCGTGCTCTGGCTTCATGCCAGAGATTCTAATGAGCGAAGCACATCGCTCACACTGGGGCGAGATAGGTGAACCTCTCCAAAACCCAGGTTTTTTGCCGTCTGGGCAATCCGCTCATGGGTGGCGATGCAGCGGGCCTTGGTCCAACTTTGACCTGGCAATGCAAGGACCAGGTGCTGGATGGCTTGTGAACTGCTGAAACACCACACACTGCCGTCAACAGCCGCTTCAGCCGCCTGCGTCCTTTGCTGCGTGGACCACACAGGCGTGCGGCGTTCGTACGCCACCACAAACTGAACGGATGCACCAGACGCTTGCAGCTGCTGGGCCAACCAGTCGCGGCCTGTGCCAACGGACGCCGCTTCGGACGCAACACCTTGGTCGTTGCCCCGCACGATCAGCACAGGTTTGTCCGCCTTCACTTGGCTAGACACGCGTTGCCACAAAGCTTCCGAGTCAAACTGCATGGCATCAGCGGCCGGGCTGTCAATGCAGGCCTCAGGCACGCCTGCTTGCAGCAAGGCTTTGTGGGTGCCAGGGCCCGTGGCCCAGCAACGCGGACCTTTCTCCCATATCGGACGGGCCGCACCCTCAAAGAAATAACGCACCGCTTGCGCGCTGACAAACATCAGCGCTTGAAATTCGGACCATTGCGTCCAAGCTTGCACCACCGACTGGGGGTGGGTGGCAGGGCCCACGTCAATCAAAGGCAACGCCAGTGCTTGATGGCCCGCCGCTTGCAGCGCATCCACCCATGCTTGCGCATCTCCTGCGGGACGGGTGATGACGACGCGCATGGGGGGCAGCCCGGCTTAGTGAGCGCCTTGTGCGCGCAATTGCGCAGCCACGGCCTCGCCCAGCAAGTTCGCCGCGTCGCGTGAGGCGGGGTCCATCGCATCCAAAGCTTGCTTGGCTTCTGCGCGCAGCAACACCGGCGTACCCGAGGGATCACCCCAAGCGGCTTGCAAATGCAACGCGCCATCGGTCAACGTGGCGTGGGCCGCCAAAGGCATGGAGCAGCTGCCCCCCATGGCACGGCTCACGGCGCGCTCAGCCGTCACGGTCAGCCATGTGGCGGCGTCAGCCAGCGGCGCTAAGGCTTGGACCACATCGGCGCGGTTGCTGCGCACTTCAATGCCCAAAGCACCCTGCCCGGCGGCAGGCAGCATCTCAGTGGTTTCAAAAATGTGGCGAATACGCTCGCCCAAACCCAAACGCTTGAGGCCCGCAGCGGCCAACACAATGCCGTCGTACTGGCCCTCGTCCAGCTTGCGCAAACGGGTGTCGAGGTTGCCGCGTAAAGGCTCAATCTTCAAATCAGGGCGCAAGGCGCGCAGCAACACGGTGCGGCGCAGGCTGGAAGTGCCCACCACAGCGCCTTGCGGCAAATCATTCAAATGTGCATAGGTCGACGACACCCACGCATCGCGCGGGTCTTCGCGCTCCATTACACACGCGAGGTCAAAGCCTTCGGGCAAATCCATGGGCACGTCTTTGAGTGAGTGCACAGCCAAGTTGGCGCGGCCTTCTTCGAGGGCCACTTCGAGTTCTTTCACAAACAAGCCTTTGCCGCCCACTTTGCTAAGGGAACGGTCCAAGATTTGGTCACCCTGCGTGGTCATGCCCAACAGCGTCACACTGTGGCCTAGGGCTTGCAGCAAGGCTTGAACGTGCTCGGCTTGCCACAGGGCCAGACGGCTTTCGCGGGTGGCGATGGTCAGGGAAACGGGGGTTGTGGGGACAGTGGGCAAAACAAACTCGCTTTTTCAGAGCAATGACAAGGCCACAGCGGGTGTGACGAAATAGGTTACGGCAAATGTTAGCAGGCGCCACCTCACGTTTGGCTCGCTGAAACAGCCATGCAGAATGGCCAAAGCAGCAGGTCTTGGCGTTAGGGCTTGCCAGCCCGATAAAATTCCCCTCCTATGACAAACCAACTCGATAAAAAATCCCAAGCCTGGTCGGCCCTGTTTTCTGAACCCATGAGCGAGTTGGTCAAGCGCTACACCGCCAGCGTGTTCTTTGACAAGCGCTTGTGGCAAGCCGACATCACAGGCAGCTTGGCCCACGCCGACATGTTGAGCCACCAAGGCATCATCGGCAAAGACGACCACGCGGCCATCCAAAAAGGCATGGCCCAGATTTGGACAGAAATTGAAACTGGCCAGTTCGAGTGGAAGCTCGACCTGGAAGACGTGCACCTCAACATCGAAGCGCGCCTCACCCAATTGGTGGGCGACGCGGGCAAACGCCTACACACCGGCCGCAGCCGCAACGACCAAGTGGCCACCGACGTGCGCCTGTGGTTGCGCAGCGAGATGGACCTGATCATTGACTTGCTGGTTGATTTACAAAAATCGCTCGTGGAGGTGGCTGAGAAGAATGTGGAAGTCATCTTGCCCGGCTTCACCCACTTGCAAGTGGCCCAGCCCGTGAGCTTTGCGCACCACCTCTTGGCCTACGTGGAAATGTTTGCACGCGACGCCGAGCGCATGAGCGACGTGCGCCGCCGCACCAATCGCCTGCCGTTGGGCAGCGCTGCACTGGCTGGCACCACCTACCCGCTGGACCGCGAACGCGTAGCCCGCACACTGGGCATGGTCGATGAGCATGGCAACCCACAAGTCTGCCAAAACAGCTTGGACGGCGTGAGCGACCGCGACTTCGCCATTGAATTCACCGCCGCCGCCAGCCTCTGCATGGTGCACATCAGCCGCATGTCGGAAGAGTTGATTTTGTGGATGAGCCAAAACTTTGGCTTCATCAAAATTGCCGACCGCTTCACCACCGGCAGCTCCATCATGCCGCAGAAGAAAAACCCAGACGTGCCCGAACTGGCACGCGGCAAAACGGGTCGCGTGGTGGGCCATTTGATGGGCCTCATCACCTTGATGAAAGGCCAGCCCCTGGCCTACAACAAAGACAACCAAGAAGACAAAGAGCCTTTGTTTGACACGGTAGACACACTCAAAGACACGCTGCGCATCTTCAGCGAAATGGTGGGCGGCCAAGTCAACTCAGCCACCGGCCAAAAAGAAGGCGGCATCACTGTCAACGCCCAAGCCATGGAAGACGCGGCCAAAAAAGGCTTTGCCACCGCCACCGACTTGGCCGACTACTTGGTGAAAAAAGGCCAGCCCTTCCGCGACGCCCACGAAACCGTGGCCCACGCGGTGAAGGCCGCCGCCAGCCACAACTGCGATTTGTCTGAACTGCCGCTTGAAGTGCTGCAAAGCTTTCACCCCGCCATCGAAAAAGACGTGTACGACTGCCTGAGCCTGCATGGCTCACTCAACGCACGCAACACCTTGGGTGGCACCGCGCCTGTGCAGGTGCGCGCACAAATTGCGCGTCATCACAAGCGCCTAGGCTGACATGTCAGACCCCAAAGATCAGCGCAGCGCCCTTCAAGCCATCGCGATCTTTGAAGCGATCAAAGGCTTGGCTGCGTTGATTGGGTTGATTGGCGTACTCGATCTGCTGCACCACGATGTGCGCGCTGTGGTTCTGACGCTGGTTGGCCGCTTTGGCCTCGACCCCGAGGCACATTACCCCTCTTTGCTGTTGCACTACGCTGACTTGCTGCCAAACACCGATGTGCGCCTGTTGGTCATGCTGGCCTCGGCTTACATCGCGTTGCGCCTCATCGAAGCCACGGGTCTGTGGTTGGGCAAGGCTTGGGGTGAATATTTGGGGGCGCTCTCGGGGGGCATTTACATTCCGTTTGAGCTGATTCATTTGCAGCATGAACCTTCGTGGATGAACGCCTTCATCGTGGTGCTGAATGCCACCATCGTCGGCTACTTGGCCTACAGGCTGTGGCAGCGCCACCAACAACACACACAAACATGACCGACATCCTGACCATCACGATGAACCCAGCCTTGGATGTGCTGACCACCATTGACCAGGTGAGCCACACCCACAAAATGCGCTGCGGCGCTGTGCTGAAGCACCCGGGTGGTGGTGGCGTGAACGTGGCGCGTGTGCTGCACCGCTTAGGCGCGAACTGTGTGGCTTTGTATTTGGCAGGCGGGGTCACCGGGGAACGCCACCACAAGCTGATGAACGCTGAAAAAGTACGCTGTCATGTGGTGTCCATGGTCGAAGAAACGCGTGAGAGCTTTTCCGTGCACGAAACATCCAGTGGCAACGACTTTCGTTTCGTACTGCCTGGCCCCCACGCGTCAGCCACCGAGCTGGAGGCTTGTGTGGACTACGTGGCACAGCACCTGCCTAAACAGTTTTTAGTCATCAGCGGCGGCCTGGCACCAGGTGCACCGACTGACTTTTACGCACGCTTAACCACGCTGGCCAAACAACACGGCGTGCGTGTGGTGCTTGACACCAATGGCCCCGCATTGGCCCAAGCGTTGAAGGTGGGGGTGTATGTGTTCAAACCCAGCTTGCGCGAGTTGCGCGATCTCACAGGTCAAGCCCTGCTAGACGAGGACGCACAAATAGCCGCAGCAAGGCAACTGATTGAAAGCGGGCAAGCCGAGGTGGTGGCTTTGTCGTTGGGCGCTGAAGGCGCGATGGTGATCAGCACCACCCAAAGCTGGCGTGCACGAAGCATCCCCGTCGAGGTACAAACCACGATTGGCGCAGGTGACAGCTTTTTAAGTGGCATGGTGTGGGCCCTCAGCCGGGGCGACACCTTGCTCAACGCTTTTCAATACGGCATCGCTGCAGGTGCCGCAGCTCTGCTACGCCCTGGCACATCCTTGTGCCAAGCCAGCGATGTGCATCGTCTCTTACCTCAAGTCGTGGTCCACGCGATTTAAAAAAATTCACAAATGCGACGTCACTCTTCACAAGGTCAGGCTGTCCCCGCAGCTAATATAGGGTCTCATATTTAGGAGACGGTTATGCCAGTGATCACCAACATCGAAGACTTGCGCGTTTTGGCCGAAAAACGCGTGCCACGCATGTTCTATGACTATGCCGACTCTGGCAGTTGGACTGAAGGCACCTACCGTGCCAACGAAGCGGACTTCC
>CANCGU010000129.1 GCA_947377705.1 Comamonadaceae bacterium | reverse complement strand
GGCAGCGGTGGGACTATCGCTGATTCAAGGTTTGAGTGTGCTCGTGATTCCATCCCAGTGGCAGGGCTTGATCTTGTACGTTTTTCTTTTCATCACGATCTTATTTTTTCCTCAAGGTGTCAGTTTGCAAAAGATCAAGCAACTGATTCGCTTAAAGGAAAAACAATGAACCGCATCATGCAAAAGGGTATCTAAACATGGAGTATCTCGTTTCACTTGCGGTACTGGTGGGGATCTATGTGATTCTTAGCGCAAGCTTTAACCTCATCATTGGTTTTGGTGGGTTGATCAGCATTGCGCATCCCATATTCTTTGCTCTCGGCGCTTACACCACAGGCCTGTTAGCCATCCACTTTGAGCTTCATCCTGCTCTCGCGGTATTGGCAGGAGGGGCTCTCGCATTTTGTTCTTCCGTCATGTTGTCATTGCCATCACTGAGAATTTCAGGCGACTATCTTTTGATCACCAGCATAGGTTTTCAGCTGGGGCTGTTAGAAGTTATCAAACACTTGGGCTTCACGGGCGGTGCCAGTGGCTTGGGTAATATTCCTAACGTGGTGGAAGGCTCATCACGCAGTGCCGTGTTCGCTGTCGTTTCGTGCGCGATCGCAGCTGCTGTGGTGTGGATGATTCGATGGTTGCTGACAGGGCCTTATGGTCGTGTCATTTCAGCCATGCGCGATGATGAATTGGCATTTTCTGCGCTAGGGCGTAACGCGATGATGATCAAACTCGCTTTGTTCGCAATTGGCTCTGGATTTGCTGGTATTGCTGGTGGCATTTATGCCTTCTATTACCAGTACATCAGTCCTGACCAATTTGAAATCTTGCAATCTGCCATGTTGCTGACGATGGTAGTAGTCGGTGGAATGGGGTCGCACCTTGGTCCTGTGGTCGGTGCCGTGCTCTTGCTGTTACTGCCACAAGCGATCAGCTTTTTAAATTTACCGCCCAGTGTGATGGCTCCTTTGCAAGGCGTCATTTTCACAACACTGGTGATCATATTTTTATTCTGGCGACCACAGGGCTTAGTTGCACCAACTCAGCACACATCATCAAGAGAGGCCTGAAATGAGCACATTGATTTCACTGAAAGACGTGTGCAAAAGCTTCGGCGGTATTGTGGTGGCTGATCACATTTCGATCGACATACAACGTGGCGAAATTCTGGGGTTGATTGGTCCCAACGGTGCAGGCAAAACCTCGCTGTTCAATTTGATCTCTGGCCTTTTTCCGGTTGACTCTGGCACCATTTCGGTTGCAGGACAGTCATTGGATGGATTGCCTTTGTACCAAAGGGCTCGACTCGGTGTTGCAAGAACTTGGCAGCACATGCGTTTGTTTTCCAGCATGAGTGTGCTGGAGAACATGTTGGTTGCACCACGGGCCTATCCAGGCGAAAAAATATCTCAAATTATTTTTAGCCCTCAGCAAACCATGGCCACAGATCACGCGATACATGATCGAGCCATGCATATTCTCAAGAGGATGCACCTCGAAGAAATTGCGCATACCAATGTGAATGACATCACCTTTGGTCAGCAAAAATTGGTGGGTTTGGCGCGTGCCTTGATGAACGATGGCGAATGTTTGTTGCTTGACGAGCCGATGGCAGGGGTGGAGGGCAATGCGTACGAAACTATGAAAACCATTGTTCGTGAAGAGGCGGCAGCAGGTCGCGCAGTTTGCGTGGTTGAGCACAACGTGTCGTTCATCAAAGACCTCTGCAATAGTGCTGTTTTCATGGCTAGCGGGAAGATTCTTGAACGAGGCAGTGTCGAAACGCTGCTGTCGAGCAAAACCTTGGCTGATTTGTATTTCGGCGCGTAAGCGACGTTTAACCAGAAGGAGAGGCCCAAGTGCTTCAAGTCGACAACGTCAACGCTTATTACGGAAAACTGCAAGTACTACACGATGTGTCACTGACCATTCAAGATGGTGAACGTGTTGGTATCTTTGGTCATAACGGCGCAGGAAAAACGACACTGCTTAAAAGTTTGGTGGGTGATTTGGCACAAGTGTCAGGTGATATCCATTACCAACAGCAATCTATTCTTGCTGGGCAGGTGCATCTGAATGTGCGACACGGTATTGGGTTTGTACCGCAAGGTCATAACGTGTTTCGTGAACTGTCTGTGGAGCAGAACTTGCGTATCGCTGGCTTGATGCATGACACGGCCTATGCTGAAACGGTCTACGGCATATTCCCAATTCTTAAAGAACGCCACCTTCAGCAAGCTGGGTCTTTGAGTGGCGGGCAACAACAAATGTTGGCTTTGGGAATGGCGCTCATGACGCGTCCACGCTTGCTGCTGTTAGATGAGCCGACCACTGGCTTGGCACCCATCATCGTGAGGGATGTGTTGACTTCTATTCGCGCCATTAACGACAGTGAAGGCACGACGGTCTTAATCGTTGAACAAAATGTGCAAGCGACACTCAAGCAGGTTGAGCGTGCCATTGTTTTGAAATCTGGACGCGTGATTTTCGATGGGCCTAGCAAGCAATTGCTGGAAGAGAAAAGTCTTTGGCATTTATTTTGAAATTATGAAAAATAACGACGTACGGGATGCTGCGGCACAAGGCTTGCATGATTTGGTGGCATGGGCGGTGCGTCAAGAATTGACCGACATTCCCGTTGATGTGCGCCAGCAGACGGTGTTAGTCATTGCTGACGATTTAGCAGCGATGCTGTCTGCCGAAGATGAGTCGCAGGTGATCGCAGCGCATCAGAAGATGCTCGTACATGGCCCTGCTGGTTCAGCCTCGTTGTTTCGACGTGAACGTGGCCAGCTCCCACCCTTGCAGGCTGCATTGGGGAATGCTTTGTCCGCCAGTTGGAATGAACTTGACGAAGGTTATCGCAAGGCTGTTTGCCATGCGGGGCTTTATACCCTTCCGGTTTTGCTTGCTATTGCTGAAAGTGAAAATTTCAGCACTTCTGATGTCATACGCGCCAGTACTTTGTCATACGAAGTGACTGCACGATTTGCACGCACTTGGCCTTTCAAAACGCTGCTGATCCATCCACATGCCTTGTTCAATGTCGTGGGGGTAACAGCCGCCATTGGTTTTTTGCGTCGCTTACCTGCGCAATGCATGTTAGACGCTTTGTCCAATGCAAGTACCTTGGGTGTGGTGGGGCCATACAGCCAAGCCGTTCGTGGGGCGTTGATTCGCAATGCATGGGCTGCCGCTGGAATTTCAAATGGCTTTCAAGCGATCGAATGGGCAGAGGCTGGCATCACTGGGCTAGCAGAGACGCCGCATGATGTTTATCACGAGGCACTCGGTAGCGATGCAAAACCGTCAGAGTTAACGTTTGAGCTTGGTGTCGATTGGGCCGTCAGCTCGGGTTATCACAAGATGAATGCGTGCTGTCATTACGCGCACTCAGCCATTGAAGCCATGGCTGAACTATTGGCGAAAAACCCTCATCTGCAAGGTGGTGCTGATGTGGCCAAGATTGAGATTCAGACACACCGCCTTGGCTTGACGCTGAATAATTTCAATCCTGTCACGACATTGGGCGCCAAATTTTCCTTGCCTCATGCACTGGCCGCATCGCTGGTTTACGGCCATGGAGGTGCTCAAGCGTTTGGTAACGAGTCGCTCAACCATGGACAAGTGGCGCGCTTACGACAGCAGGTTGAAATGCGCTTAGTCGATGAAGAACTGCCATGGCCACAAGATCGCCCTGCATTTGTCAAAGTCACGGATTCCCAAGGGCATCACTATCACGCCAATTGCATGAGTGCACGCGGAGGTTCAGATCGTCCCTTCAGCGATGCAGAACTGTGGGCCAAGATTGAGGATTTGTCGCATGCATCTGCGCCTGGCTTAGTGCATGCAATGCAAACACTACATACGCATTGTGTTGATCACCCCAGCAGTCATGATTTAGCGCAACCATGGCGAAATTTGGTCGATCAATTTTTCAGTCCAAAACAGGCTTCATGATGCGCATGAATAACTTCCTAGGAACTAAGCCATGAATGCACAAAACTTACCTTGGGATATGGAGGTCGATGTTTTGGTCATTGGTGCGGGCGGGTGTGGCCTGACCGCGGCCATCGCTGCACATGATGAGGGTGCACAGGTGGCAATTGTTGAAAAACGCGACCAGCCGGGTGGCAATACCTCATTAAGTACCGGTTCAATTCCGGGGGCCGGCAGTCGTTTCCAAAAAGCGGCGCAGATCCAAGACTCTCCTGAAGTGATGATGGCGGATCTCGCGCGTGTGGCTGGCGCGCATGATCTCAGCGATGTGAGCGATAGGCTGGCAAGAATTTCTGCTGAGTTGTGTGAGTGGTTGGTGGACTGCGTGCCTGCTCGAATGAGCCTGATTACCGATTACTGCCATGTGGGTCATACAGTGCCTCGCTTGCATGCGCCGGCTTCACGTCGTGGCCAAGATCTGATGGATGATCTTTTGGCGGGTGTGGAAAAGCGGGACATCCCTTTGGCTGTAGGAAATCCAGTGCAGTCGTTGTTGACATCACCTCAAGGTGAGGTGATCGGTGCGCTGATCGGAGGCAAAGGCGTGGAGTCAACTCGGATCAAAGCTCAGAAAGTGATTCTTGCGTGCAACGGGTTTGCGGCTAACCGTGATTTGGTGAAAGAGTTCTGCCCTGAAATTGCCGGTGCTGAGTATTTCGGTGCGCTGGGTAGTCAAGGCGAAGCGGTGCAGTGGGGGCGCGAACTTGGCGCTGGTTTTGCCAACATGGCTGCTTATCAAGGCTATGCGGCCGTTGCTTATCCGCATGGCTCGTTGCTTTCGTGGACCACCCTGGAAAAGGGCGGTATCTTGGTCAATGCAGACGGCGAGCGCTTTGGCAATGAAGATCTTGGCTATTCAGGCTATGCCCGTATGGTGTTGGCGCAGCACCAAGAGGTATTTGCAATTTTTGATGACCGTATCAAAGTCATTGCAGACAAAGAAGACGAGTTCCGTGAACTGGTTGATCTAGGCGGTATCAAAAGTGCCAGTACGGTCGCTGAACTTGCCGCCCTGTTCAAGCTACCAGAGGATGCGCTGACGCGATCACTGGAGACCTACAACCAAGCCGCTGCAGGCAAAGTCAAAGATACATTCGCTCGATCCAAATTTGGGCTAGCGCCTTTGCAGTCGAAATACTGGATTTGCCGCGTCACGCCTGGACTGTTTCATACCCAAGGTGGTTTGGCGATTGATACCAGTGCCCATGTGCTTAAGCCTGATGGCAGTCGTATTCCAAACCTCTTTGCGGGGGGAGGCGCCGCCGGGGGCATCAGCGGGAAATCGGGTGCCATGGGCTATGCATCTGGTAACGGCTTGCTGACTGCCATCGGTTTGGGTTATTTGGGTGGTCGTGCGGCTGCTAAAGAGTTGAAAGAAGCCTCAGGTCGACAGCCATGACACATAGCGAACGCATTGCGGACTTTGCCCTGTCTTTGCGACAGCAAGATATCCCGAGCCATGTCGCGCAGCTTGCACGTCTGCATATCTTGGATGCCCTCGGCGTTGGTATCGCTGCCTCAGCTGGGGAGGTGCAACAACGGATGATGAAAAGCCTGGTGCACACGCACGCACAAGTAGGTGGCTGTACTGTGCTTGGACATTCAGTTCAAACACATTCAAGTCATGCGGCACTGCTCAACGGCAGCTTCATTCATGCGCTGGAATACGATGACACCCACATGGCTTCTATCGTGCACGGTAGTGCGGTGTTGGTGCCTGCTGCGTTGGCCGCTGCAGAGCAACATCATTTGAGTTTGGGTGAGTTCATTCGTTTGGTGGCCATTGGGTGGGAAGTGTTGATCCGTGTCGGCTTGGCTGCACCTGGTGCTTTTCAGCGCCGAGGATTTCAAGTCACATCAGTTGGCGGCGCTTTGGTGTCAGCCCTGATTGCAGGCTTGGCCGCCGGCTTGTCGCGCACCGAATTGGTATCGGCTCAAGGCATTGCTGGGAGTCAAGCATCAGGAATTTTTGAATTTCTCAACGAAGGTTCCACGGTCAAAGCACTGCATCCCGGCTGGGCTGCGCATGCGGGCGTGATGGCTGCTCAGCTTGCTGCAGCGGGTATGACGGGACCTTCCACTGTTTACGAAGGCCGGTTTGGTCTATACAAAACCTACACCGATGAGCCTCTAGCCGCTGAACTTCATGCCCAGCAACTCAGCACCTTAGGGCAAAAGTGGATGCTTTCTGACGCGGCCTTTAAGCTATTTCCCTGCTGTCACTATATTCATCCGTTTTTAGAAGCCGCTCAGCAATTCGTTTCGGCGCATGCGCTGGCATTGCAAGACATCGATCATATTGAATGTAGCGTTCCCCTCGGGGCTGCCGCCATTATTTGCGAGCCTTGGGAACGTAAACAACATCCCTTGGTATTAAACGAAGCAAAGTACAGCTTGCCTTATTGCATGTCTTTGGCCTTCCTCAAAATTCCAATCACTGCCCAACACTTTTTGTCAGCGCATGTTCATCCCGACGCTGTTGCCTTTGCTCAGAAAATCAGTTGGGTTCCGATGAAGGATGCTGATTTCCCAAATAAATTTCAAGCTGGTATTCAGATTCGATTTTTAAATGGAAAAACTGTTAATTCAGTTGTCGATCAAGTCAAGGGAAGTACTGAGCGGCCTGCATCCCAAAACGAAATTTTAGATAAGTTCATCAGTAATACGCCATCGCTTCAAGCGCGTGATGTTCAGCAGCAGGTCATGGACTTTGTGCTGAATGGACACGTAGATCAGAAGCTGGAAACGCTTGGCGTGTTACTGTCTTCTTGATCGACTTGTGCGGCAATGTGTGATCTAGATGTGATTCACTACTCTGTTTTTTGAAAATTTGACTTAAGAAACTCTATGAATAAAAACTCCAAAGCGATTCTTCGTGACCGCGTTAATCAACGCAACGCCCTGTTAGTGCCTGGTGCTTTCAATGCGCTCAGTGCACGCACCATTGCTGATCTTGGATTTGAGGCGCTATATCTAAGTGGCGCAGGCTTGACAAATATGTATTACGGATTGCCAGACTTGGCATTCATTAGCTTAAGAGATGTTGTGGAGCATACGGCAGCCATTCGCGATGCGGTGGAAATTCCGTTGATCGTTGATATCGATACAGGTTTTGGTAATGCGCTGAACGTGCGTCAAACCATTCGAGCGCTTGAGCGCGCTGGTGCCGATGCTGTACAAATTGAAGATCAAACGTTTCCCAAGCGATGTGGACACTTTGCTGGCAAAGATGTGGCGCCTGTCGACGAGATGTTATCGAAAATCAAAGCGGCAGTTGATGCACGACAAGATGCTAATTTTCAAATTATTGCGCGTACGGATGCCCGTGCCAAATACGGTTTAGAGGCTGCTATTGAGCGCGCGCAAAAGTTTTCTGAGGCTGGCGCCGATATTTTGTTTGTGGAAGCAACCGAAAGCCTAGAGGAGGTTCGTTCTTTGACACGCTTGCTGGATAAACCTCAATTGATGAATATTGTGATTGGTGGAAAAACGCCAGC
>CANCGU010000128.1 GCA_947377705.1 Comamonadaceae bacterium | reverse complement strand
CTGATTCCTTTGGCTGAACGCACCACCGTGCTGGCCATCGTGTTGCTCGTCGTTGACTACGTGCTGTGGGGCGCCCTCATGGCAGGGACTGTTTTGTTCGAAGCATGGTGGGCCAAGCTCTTGAGCGGCTGCGCAGCAGGCTTCGTGATCGGCCGTTTGTTCATTTTGGGCCACGACGCTTGCCACCAAAGCCTCACACCCCACCGCAACCTCAACAAATGGTTGGGTCGCATTGCCTTCTTGCCCTCATTGACCGCCTACAGCCTGTGGGACATTGGCCACAACGTGGTGCACCACGGTTACACCAACCTCAAGAACTTCGACTTCGTGTGGGCCCCTTACACCCCTGAAGAGTACGCAGCCTTGAGCACGGGCGCCAAACTCAAAGACCGCATCTACCGCAGCGGCTGGGCGCCTGGCCTGTACTACATGATTGAAATTTGGTGGAACAAGATGGTGTTCCCCAACGAAAAAAACATGCCCACACGCCGCCCCATCTTCATCAAAGACTGCTTGCTCATCACCGCCTTCGGCGCGGCTTGGGTCGCTGCCATGGTGTGGGCTGCGATTGCCACCGAACAAACCATCGGCTACATCTTGCTGATGGGCGTGGCGGTGCCCTTCTTCTTCTGGGTGACCATGATTGGTTTCGTGGTGTACGTGCACCATACCCATGTGGACGTATCTTGGCATGAAGAGCGCACGGGCTGGTCGAAGGCTTCGCCTTTTGTGTCCACCACTGTGCACTTGACCTTCCCGTTGAACATCGGCGCGCTGATGCACCACATCATGGAGCACACCGCACACCACTTGGACATGAGCATTCCTCTGTACAAGCTAAAACAAGCGCAAAGCAAACTCGAAGAGTTGTTGCCAGAGCGCATCATTGTTCAGCCTTTCTCGTGGGGTTGGTATTTCCAAACCGCACGCGACTGCAAACTGTATGACTTCAAGACCGACAGCTGGACCACCTACGACGGCAAAGTCACCAGCCCTCGCGCCATGAAAGCAGCCTAATCGCTCAACCTTCTAAGCCCCGCAAGTTCACACGAATTTGCGGGGCTTTTTCTTGTACGCTTCAGCTCCATGAAATTCATTGTTTTGCTCTTGCTGGCGGTTGCATCAGCAGCCTCTCATGCGATGTGGGTCACCGTCACGCGCAATGAAGTTGCCACCGTTTACATCGACTCCAGCGCCATTGCCAAAATCGGCTACAACCGCCGCGTGTGGGTGGTGTACGACCTGCAAGCGCCAGACAAAACAGGCCAACAATCGGTCAAGTCCTACATCGACTACGACTGCACCGAAGGCAAATACAAAACCCTCAGCGCCACCAGCCACCCCAACAAAATGGGCAATGGCCCCGCCATCAAAGCCCTGCCCGTGGCCGAAGGCTGGAAACCCATCAGCCAAGACAGCATGAGCCGACAGTTGTTTGCGTTTGCTTGTGCTTGGTAATTAACCCGCAGCGCGCTTCGTCAAAATCTCAAACGCGGGCAAGGTCTTGCCTTCCAGCACTTCCAAGAAAGCGCCGCCGCCGGTAGAGATGTAGCCCACTTGCTTTTCGATGCCGTACTTGGCAATGGCGGCCAAGGTGTCGCCGCCGCCTGCGATGCTGAAGGCACTCGATTCGGCAATGGCGTGCGCAATGGTCTTCGTGCCATTCTCGAACGCGGCAAATTCAAACACGCCCACAGGACCGTTCCACACAATCGTGCCCGCTTGCTTGAGCTGCGCCGCCAGCTTGGCAGCTGTTTCTGGACCGATGTCCAAAATCATGTCGTCGTCGGCCACGTCGGTGGCTTTCTTCACGGTGGCCACTGCATCTGCCGCGAAGGTCTTGGCGGTCACCACGTCGGTGGGGATGGGCACTTCGGCGCCGCGTGCTTTCATGATGTCGATCACGGCTTTGGCTTCACCCACCAAGTCGTGCTCGGCCAAGCTTTTGCCGATGTTCAGGCCAGCCGCCAGCATGAAGGTGTTGGCAATGCCGCCACCCACGATGAGCTGATCCACGTTCTTGGCCAAACTCTTAAGGATGGTCAGCTTGGTAGACACCTTGCTGCCTGCCACGATGGCAGCCAATGGGCGTTTGGGGCTGGCCAGGGCTTTGGTGATGGCGTCAATCTCTGCCGCCAACAACGGGCCTGCACAGGCCACTGGCGCGTATTGCGCGATGCCATAGGTGGTGCCTTCGGCGCGATGCGAGGTACCAAATGCATCGTGCACAAAAATGTCGCACAGCGCGCCCAACTTGCGGGCCAATTCGTCGTTGTTCTTTTTCTCGCCTTTGTTCACGCGGCAGTTTTCCAGCAACACCACTTGGCCGGGCTCGACCTTCACGCCGTCCACCCAATTGGCCACCAGCGGCACATCGCGCCCCAGCAGCTCACCCAAGCGTTTGGCCACGGGGGCCAACGAGTCGGCGGGCTTGAACTCGCCCTCTGTGGGGCGACCCAAGTGCGATGTGACCATCACCGCCGCCCCGGCCTTGAGCGCCATCTCGATCGCAGGCACAGAAGCGCGCACGCGGGTGTCTTCGGTGATATGGCCTGCGTCATCTTGCGGCACGTTGAGATCGGCGCGAATGAAAACACGTTTGCCTTTGGCTGAGCCGTTGGCGCACAAATCAGAGAAGCGAATGACGTTCATGGAGGTAAGCGGTAAAAGTAAAAACTACCGCTATTCTAAAAGTTCGATTAACCACGCCCCACAAACGGCATCTTGGTCGCCATCACCGTCATGAACAGCACATTGGCGGTCAGTGGCAAACGGGCCATGGCCATGAAGCTGTCGACCACACCTTGCATATCCATGCGCGCTTCGGGCTTGACGCTGCCGTCCGCTTGCAAAGCGCCAGCAGCAAACTTTTCGGTCATGTCGCTGGCCACGTTGCCAATGTCAATCTGGCCCACCGCAATGTCAAACGCACGACCGTCCAGCGAGGCAGCTTTGGTCATGCCCGTGATGGCGTGCTTGGTGGCCGTGTAGGCAATCGAACCCGGGCGCGGCGCATGCGCCGAAATCGAGCCGTTGTTGATGATGCGCCCGCCCTGTGGGCTCTGATCTTTCATCAACTTGAACGCGTGCGAGAGGCAATAAAACGCGCCATTGAAATTCACATCCACCGAACGACGCCAGTCGGCACCCGACAAATCGCCAGGCATGGTGGCGGGCAAGAAGATGCCGGCGTTGTTGAACAGCAAATCCAAGCGGCCATAGTTGACACGCACCTGCTCAAACAACTTGGCCACGTCGTCCTCGTTGCTCACATCGCAAGGTACAGCCAAGGCATTGCCGGCGTGCGCGCCCGCTGCGTGCACCGTGGCTTGCAGTGCATCGGCACGACGCCCTACCAACACCACTTGCCAGCCTTCGGCCAACAAAGCCAACGCGCATGCTTTACCAATGCCAGAACTGGCGCCTGTGACGATTGCTACTTTGCTCATGGGGTGCTCCTATGTAATGCCTTGATTGTGAACAAACTCAAGACTCGCTGGCAGCAGGGTTGTCTCTTGTGCGTAAGCTGTATCGCGTGCGCAGTCAGGCTAAAGTAACGCCATGAGCACATTCAACAAAATCATCCTCTTCACCGACACCGACGGCTTCGCACGTTTTCGCGAGGAAACCGTAGCGCTGTCCGAAGGCAAACCGCAAGCGCGTTTGTCGCCCCTCATGGCCAGTGGTGGTTTTCAGTTGCGCCGCAGCCCAGTCGGGTTTCGCAGCGACTTTCATTGCACCGACAACCCGCAGTGGTTGTTTGTTTTAGAAGGTCAAATGGAAATCTTTTTGCAAGACGGCACGTCGCGCATCTTTGGCCCGGGCGAGCACTTTTATTCTGCCGATGTGTTGCCCGCAGGGGCCACATTTGACGCCAAAGTACACGGCCACTGGAGCCGCCAAGTGGGGCCGCACGAGCTTGTCACCTTGTTTGTTCGTGGCTAAATTGCTGCGGGATTAAGTCGCGTAAAACACCTGGCTTACCAGCCAAGCACCATGTGGAGCGGCAAGTACACGGCCATGCCCAGCACGATGGTCAGCAGCACATCGCGCTTGACAAAGTAAACCGTCACACCCACCGCTGCCGCAAAGATGCGGGCGTCTTGCCAAGTGGCAATCAACGTGCCTTGCGTCATCACGATCTCGGGCACGACCACGGCTGACAACGCGGCGATGGGCGCGTATTGCAGGCCACGTTGTGCCCAGTGGGGCAAGTGCCATTCGGTGTTACTTAAGAAGAAAAAGCTGCGCGTGACCGCAGTGATGATGGCTAAGCCCGCAATGACCCACAGAGTCCACGCGTCTGCCACGTTCAAGTCGATGCCGTTCATACGAGCTTCTCTTTCAGGGCCTTGAGCTGTTCGGTCATCAAACACGCCAACACGGCCATCACAATGGCCAGCACGATGTTGAGCTTAAGCGGCAAGGCATAGGCCAGCACGGCAACCACACCAGCCACCAGTGACGACAACACTCGCAAGCGCGAGCTGGCCAACGAGCACTGAATCCCCAGCAAACACAGAATGCCCGCAAAGCCCAAACCCCACGACATAGGAATGGCGTTGGCCAAAGCAATGCCCAACAGGCTGAAGGCCATCCAACTGCTCCAATTGGCAAAACTCAAACCGGCCAAGTAGGCTTCTTGCGTCACGCGTTGCGCATCGGTCTGCGCAGGATGCGCAAAGCGACGGGTGAACAAGACATAGCTGATATCGGTGGTGAAGTAACCCGTGATGATGCGCGGCAGCCGTGGCAAGTGCATGAGGTAGCCACGCATGTGCAGGCTGAACACCACAAAGCGCAAGTTCACGCAAAAGCCGGTGGCCAGCACCACCCATGCAGGCGCCCCCGCCACGATGAGCGGCGTGGCGGCCAACTGCGAACTCCCGGCGTAGACCAGCAGCGTCATGGCCACAGACTCGAAAACGCTCATGCCAGATTTGACCAAGGCCACGCCGGTCATCAGCGCCCACGCCACTTGTCCAAAGGCTTGTGGCGCCAAATCACGCAACCCGAGTTTGAACTCAGGATGTTGGTAGAGCGTGCGTTGCCAAAACATCAGCTGGATTTGTGTGCGGTGTGTGGCTCAAAGCATTGGCCAGCGGTGAGCGCAAAGCCATGCAAAAAATCGGCAGCGTTCAAGCGTTTACCGCCAGCGCGTTGCAGCTCGGTCACACATAAAACACCGTCACCACAGGCGACGCGTACGCCGTGTGCGTCGGCGCTCAACACAGTGCCACACGGTTGGTTGTGTGCGCTGGCCTCCACCGTGGCGCGCCACAGCTTGATCACTTCGGCACCTAGCTGCGCCGAGGCTGCGGGGAACGGGTTGAACGCACGTACGCGGCGGCCGATGGTCTCAGCGGATTGTTGCCAGTCCACGGCAGCTTCGGCTTTTTCAATTTTGTGGGCGTAGGTCACGCCAGCTTCGGGTTGTTTGACGGGATGCAACTGACCGGCTTGCGCATCGGCCAAAGCTCGCACCACCAAAGCGCCGCCCATGGCCGCCAAGCGGTCGTGCAGGCTGGCTGTGGTGTCGTCAGGGGCAATGTCGAGCACATCGGTCAACAGCATGTCACCGGTATCGAGACCCGCATTCATTTGCATGATGACCACGCCGGTTTGTGCGTCGCCCGCCTCAATCGCGCGGTGAATGGGCGCGGCACCACGCCAGCGTGGCAAGAGCGAGGCGTGAATGTTCAGACAACCCAAGCGGGGGGCACTCAACGTCCACTGCGGCAAGATGAGGCCATAGGCCGCCACCACCATCACATCGGCGTTTGCTTGGGCAATCGCGGTTTGTGCAGCGGCTGCATCGTCTGGGTATTTGCCGTCTAAGCGCAAGCTCAAAGGTTGCGCCACCGAGATGTGGTGTTGCAAAGCCAGCTGCTTGACGGCAGAAGCTTGCAGCTTCATGCCGCGTCCTGCGGGGCGGTCGGGTTGCGTCAGCACCAAGGGCACGGTATGACCTGCAGCCAAAATTTGGGCCAAGGCCTCGGCGGCAAACTCGGGCGTGCCGGCAAAAATAACGCGTAAAGGCTGGTTCATCTCCGCGCCTTACTCGTCATCCCGCTGGGCTTTGAGCAATTTGGTTTTGATGCGGTTGCGCTTCAAGGGCGAAAGGTATTCCACGAAGACCTTGCCGAGCAAATGGTCCAACTCGTGCTGAATGCACACGGCCAACAAGCCTTCGGCCTCGATGGTGCGCTCTTTGCCGTGCTCATCCAGGGCTTTGACCTTGACCTGCGTGGCACGTTCGACCCCGTCGTAAATGCCGGGGACAGACAAGCAGCCCTCGTCGCCTTTGACGCGTTCGTCGCCCATCCATGTGATTTCAGGGTTGATGAGCACCATGGGCTCGTCGCGTTCTTCCGAGGTGTCAATCACCACCAAGCGCTCGTGGACATCCACTTGCGTGGCGGCCAAGCCAATGCCGTTGGCGTCGTACATGGTTTCCAACATATCGGCAATCAAGGTACGCATGCGTGCGTCTATCTCTTTGACCGGCTTGGCGACGGTGTGGAGCTTGGGGTCGGGGTATCGAAGAATGTCTAACTTGGGCATGGCTTTATTGTCTCCGGTTTTGAAGTTTTCGACCTTCGGGCACGCCTATTCGTGAGACCCGTTCTGACAATGGGTTTTCATTCCATAGGAGTAACGCATGGACAAAGACGAGCTACGCGCATGGCTGCGCCTGAGCATGACCGAAGGCGTTGGCAATGACGCAGCTCGCCGACTTTTGGCCTGCTTTGGCAGCCCGCAAGCGGTGTTTGAGCAAACCGAAGCCGCGCTCAGCCAAGTGGTCACCCCCAAGCAAGCACAGGCGCTGTTGAGCGTCCCCAACGAATTGGCCGTGCAATGTGTGCGTACCCAACAGTGGTTAAGACACCCACCCGACACGCACCACCACGCCCTGTGGACCTTGGGCGACGCGCACTACCCCGCCGAACTGCTGCAACTGGCCGACCCACCCTTGCTGATCTACGTGGCAGGCCAAACCGCGCGCACGTTGGGCAACGCGATGGCCATCGTGGGCAGCCGCAACCCCACGCCCCAAGGTGCACAGACCGCCGCGCAATTTGGCGAAGCCCTGAGCGCGGCTGGCTTATGCGTGGTATCGGGTTTGGCCCTGGGTGTGGACGGCGCTGCACACAAAGGCGCATTGCAGGGCGGCAAAGTTCGTGATGCCGTCGCCTTCAGCGAGGCCCATTGGCACACGGTCGCTGTGGTCGGCACAGGGCTAGACCGCGTGTACCCGCGTCAACATCAAACATTGGCCCATGACATCGCCTTGCAGGGTTTACTCATCAGCGAATACGCTTTGGGCACAGCGCCTTTGGCACACCACTTTCCTAAGCGCAACCGCCTCATTGCGGCACTGGGCTTGGGCACTTTGGTGGTGGAAGCGGCGTTGAAATCGGGCTCACTCATCACGGCCAAGATGGCGCTGGAGTTGGGCCGCGAGGTATTGGCCATTCCAGGCTCCATCCACGCCACGCAATCGCACGGCTGCCACGCGTTGATTCGCCAAGGCGCCAAGTTGGTCGAGAACGCGCAAGA
>CANCGU010000127.1 GCA_947377705.1 Comamonadaceae bacterium | reverse complement strand
GGCTACTCTGGCCGCGCCGCATCTGCGTCGCCTGCCGTGGGTTACTCACACTTGCACCAAGAGCAGCAAAAGTCGCTGGTCGAAGGCGCATTCGGCAAGCTCAAAGGCTTCGTGCTGACCAAATAAATCGTTCAATCGAACACACCAATACAGAAAGAATTGATATGGCAATCGTAGAAGTTAAAGTCCCGCAGCTGTCTGAGTCCGTGGCTGAAGCCACCATGCTGCAATGGAAAAAGAAAGTGGGCGAGTCTGTGGCCGCCGACGAAATTTTGATCGACATCGAGACCGACAAAGTGGTGCTTGAAGTGCCAGCACCTGCTGCTGGTGTGCTGTGCGAAATCGTGGTCGCCGATGGCGGCACCGTGGCTGCTGAGCAGCTCATCGCGCGCATCGACACCGATGGCAAAGTGGGCGCTGCTGCTCCCGCCGCCGCGCCTGCTGCTGCACCCGCCGCCGCGGCGCCAGCCGCTGCTGCCGCTGTCGTTGCATCGACCAGCAAAGCTGGCGTGGCCATGCCAGCTGCTGCCAAGCTGATGGCTGACAACCACTTGGCCGCTGGCTCTGTGGCTGGCACAGGCAAAGACGGTCGCGTCACCAAAGGCGACGTGTTGTCTGCTGTGGCTGGTGGTGTTCAATCCACTGCGGCGGTTATTCCTACAGGCGCCCCAACCAAGGCACTGCCACAAGTGGCCGCACCTGCGGTGAACTTGGGCGACCGCCCAGAGCAACGTGTACCGATGACACGTTTGCGTGCGCGCGTGGCTGAGCGTTTGTTGCAATCGCAATCCACCAACGCCATCCTGACCACGTTCAACGAAATTAACATGGCACCCGTCATGGACATGCGCAAGCGCATGCAAGACAAGTTCGAAAAAGAACACGGCGTCAAGCTAGGCTTCATGAGCTTCTTCGTCAAAGCGGCTGTGCATGCTTTGAAGAAGTTCCCCGTGTTGAACGCTTCGGTCGACGGCAACGACATCGTCTACCACGGCTACTTCGACATCGGTATCGCAGTGGGTTCACCACGCGGTTTGGTGGTGCCAATTCTGCGCAACGCTGACCAAATGAGCTTTGCCGACATCGAGAAGAAGATTGCTGAATTCGGCGTGAAAGCGCGTGACGGTAAGTTGGGCCTCGAAGAAATGACTGGCGGTACTTTCTCGATTTCTAACGGCGGTACTTTCGGCTCCATGATGTCGACCCCGATCATCAACCCACCCCAGTCTGCGATTTTGGGCGTGCACGCCACCAAAGACCGCGCCATGGTGGAAAACGGCCAAGTGGTGGTTCGCCCGATGAACTACTTCGCGATGTCGTACGACCACCGCATCATTGACGGCCGCGAAGCTGTCTTGGGTCTGGTGGCGATGAAGGAAGCGTTGGAAGATCCAGCGCGCCTCTTGTTTGATATCTGATTGAAGGATTCACATGTCTAAACAATTCGACGTCGTCGTCATTGGTGGTGGCCCGGGTGGCTACATTGCAGCCATTCGTGCTGCACAACTCGGTTTCCAAGTCGCTTGTATCGACGAATGGAAAAACGCAGCCGGTGGCCCAGCCCCTGGCGGCACCTGTACCAACGTGGGTTGCATTCCCTCTAAGGCTTTGCTGCAGTCCAGCGAGCACTTTGACCATGCCAACCACCATTTCGCAGAGCATGGCATTTCTGCCAAAGACGTGAAGATGGATGTGGCCAAGATGATTGCCCGCAAAGACAACGTTGTGAAGCAAAACAACGATGGCATCTTGTACCTGTTCAAGAAAAACAAGGTCACGTTCTTCCACGGTCGCGGCAGCTTTGCTGGCAAGGCTGAAGGCGGTTACACCATCAACGTCGCTGGCAAAACCGAAGAAACCATCTCGGCCAAGCAAGTCATCATCGCTACAGGTTCTAACGCCCGTGCGTTGCCCGGCACACCATTTGACGAAGTCAACGTGTTGTCGAATGACGGCGCATTGCGCGTAGGCGCTGTGCCGAAGAAACTGGCTTTGATCGGCTCAGGTGTGATCGGTTTGGAGATGGGTTCTGTGTGGCGTCGTCTCGGCGCTGACGTGACCATCCTCGAAGGTCTGCCTACGTTCTTGGGCGCTGTGGATGAGCAAATCGCCAAAGAAGCCAAAAAAGCGTTTGACAAGCAAGGCTTGAAGATCGAACTGGGCGTGAAAGTCGGCGAGATCGTCAATGGCAAGAAGGGCGTCACTGTCAACTACACCAACGCCAAAGGCGAAGCCATTGTGTTGGATGCTGACAAGCTCATCGTGTCGATTGGCCGCGTGCCCAACACGATTGGTTTGAACGCCGAAGCCATTGGCCTGCAGCTCGACGAGCGCGGCGCCATTGTGGTGGACGGCGAATGCAAAACCAACGTCCCCGGCGTTTGGGCGGTGGGCGATGTGGTGCGTGGCCCGATGCTCGCGCACAAAGCCGAAGAAGAAGGCGTTGCTGTGGCCGAGCGTATGGCTGGCCAACACGGTCACGTCAACTTCAACACCATTCCCTGGGTCATCTACACCAGTCCCGAAATCGCTTGGGTGGGTCGCACTGAGCAACAGCTCAAGGCCGACGGCGTGGCGTACAAGGCTGGCACCTTCCCGTTCCTCGCGAACGGCCGTGCGCGCGCTTTGGGCGACACCACCGGCATGGTGAAGTTCTTGGCTGACGCCACGACCGACGAAATCTTGGGCGTGCACATGGTGGGTCCACAGGTGTCAGAGTTGATCTCTGAAGCTGTGGTGGCGATGGAATTCAAGGCCTCGGCTGAAGACATTGCTCGCATTTGCCATGCGCACCCATCGTTGAGCGAAGCGACCAAAGAAGCAGCTTTGGCTGTGGACAAACGCACGTTGAACTTCTAAAAGTTTTATTGCTTTGCGTCTCAAAAGCCCGCTGGCCACAGCGGGCTTTTTTCATGAGCAAGGCACAATAGAGCCCTATGTCAGACCTCCAGCCCGTTCACCAAAACTACCTCAAAGAACTCGACATTCGAGGCTTTCAAAGTGACCCCGCGCAGCTGCGTGCCATTGATGCTTTAGAGCGTTGCGCCACTGAGTGGGCGGCGTACAAAGAGAAGCGTTCCAACTCATTGAAGAAGCTGGTCAATCGCCCAGCGATTCCGCGTGGCGTGTACATGTTTGGTGGGGTGGGGCGCGGTAAAAGTTTTTTGATGGATTGCTTTTTTGAGGCCGTGCCGATCAAGCGCAAAACGCGTTTGCATTTTCATGAGTTCATGCGTGAGGTGCACCGTGAGTTGCGCGAGTTGCAGGGCACCGTGAATCCGCTGGATGTGTTGGGCAAGCAAATGTCCAAACGCTACAAGCTGATTTGCTTTGACGAGTTCCATGTGGCCGACATCACAGATGCCATGATCTTGCATCGCTTGCTAGACGCCTTGTTCGACAACGGCGTGGGTTTTGTGACCACCTCGAACTTCAAACCGGACGACTTGTATCCGGGGGGCATGCACCGTGACCGCATCTTGCCTGCCATTGCGCTGCTGAACAAAGAGCTAGAGATCATCAATGTGGACAATGGCACGGACTACCGTCGCCGCACCTTAGAACAAGTCGAACTGTATTTGCGCCCCTTGGGTGAGAAGGCCGACGCTGCGATGACCGATGCCTTCAACCGGTTGGCTGAGTGCCAAGACGAGGAGCCGATGTTGCACATTGAAGCCCGCCAAATCAAAGCCCGCCGCCGTGCCGGTGGCGTGGTGTGGTTTGACTTCAAGGAGCTGTGCGGTGGGCCTCGTTCGCAAAACGATTACCTTGAAATTGCCAGCCAGTTCCACACGGTATTGCTGAGCGATGTGCCTCAGATGCCCGTCAACAAAGCGGCCGAAGCTCGGCGCTTCACTTGGTTGGTGGATGTGTTGTATGACCGCCGTGTGAAACTGATGTTGTCAGCCGCGGTGCCTCCTGAAGAGTTGTACACCGAAGGTCCCATGGCGCATGAGTTTCCACGCACCGTGTCGCGTTTGAATGAAATGCAATCGGCCGAATTCTTAGCGCTAGAGCGTCGAACGGTGGACACAGGACTGACATGAAAAGACGGTGTTGTTCTTTGCTCGCCTTTGTCTGTTTTGCAACATGGGGTCTTGAGCCGTCTGCGGATGAGGCGGCTCCAGCCGCGAGTCAGGCGGCCTCTGGCTTTCCATCGGAGTCGGAGCGCAACGACGTTCGTGAACGTTTGACACGCCAACGTCAAGCGCTTGAGGATCAATACAAGCAAGACATGAAGCTGTGCTATCAAAACTTCGATGTCACCCGCTGTCGTTTGCAAGCACGCGACCGACGCATCGAAGCGAATGAGGCTTTGCGCAAGGAAGAATTGCGTTTCAACGCGCAGGAACGTCAAATTCAAGCGGACCAAGCGCGTCGCACTTTGACCGAACGCACCAGCGAGACGGAACGCAAAAAAGCGGAGGCTGAACGTGCTGCATCCATTGCCGCATCGAAAGAGCGCGCAGATGCCAACGCACAAAAGCAAATCGACCATGCCTTGCAAGGTACCAAACGCGGCGAATACGAGCAAAAACAACGTGAAGCTGCGCAGCGTCGTTCCGACCTTGAAAAGAAGCAACGTGAACGCAACAAAGAGCCTGCAGCGCCGCTGCCTATGCCAAATCAATGAGCCATCCTTTGCGTGATTTGGTGCAAGAGGCGTTTGCGCCTTTAGGTGTGCTGGCTCGTGCCACGGACCAGTTCAGCCCCCGTCAAGGTCAAACCGACATGGCTTTGGCCGTGGCGGATGTGGTGGCCCATGGCGGCAGCTTGGTGGTAGAGGCCGGAACGGGGGTGGGCAAGACCTTCGCTTATCTGGTGCCTGCGTTGTTGAGTGGGGAGCGTGTGCTGCTCTCGACGGCGACCAAAGCTTTGCAAGACCAGCTCTATGCCCGCGATTTGCCGCGTTTGGTACAAGCCCTTAACTTGCCAATTCGGTTGGCATTGCTCAAAGGCCGTGCCAGCTATTTGTGCACACATCGCATGGAAATGGCGCGGCGCGACACCAGCATGCCTGATCGTCATACCGTGCACTTGTTATCGCGTGTGGAGACTTGGTCACTCAGTACCCGTACCGGTGACTTGGCAGAGCTGCCAGGTTTGGATGAGCGCTCACCGCTGATTCCGCTCATCACCTCGAACCGTGAAAATTGTTTGGGCTCGCAATGCCCCAAATTCAAAACTTGCCACGTCAATGCGGCGCGTCGTGAAGCGCTGGGCGCAGACGTGGTGGTGATCAATCACCATTTGTTTTTTGCTGATATGGCGGTGCGTGAAACCGGCATGGCCGAGTTGCTGCCCAGTGTGCGCGTGGTCATCTTTGATGAAGCACACCAATTGAATGAAACAGGGGTCAACTTTTTAGGCCATCAACTCGGCACAGCCCAACTGTTGGATGTGACGCGTGACATGCTGGCCACCGGATTGCAATTGGCGCGTGGCTTGGCCGATTGGCAAGGTGTTTGCGCCACGCTGGAGCGTGCGGCACGGGAGCTGCGCTTGGTGGGCGGCAAGCGCCCAGGTGCGGTGAAATTGCGGTGGACGGGTGATGCACCAGAGGGTATTCATCCTGGGGTGTGGGAACAGTCGCTGCAAGACGTGGGTGCGGCTTGCGTGCAAGCCTTGCAAGCGCTAGATACCGTCAGCGAAATTGCCCCTGACTTCATGCGTTTGCATGACCGTGTGGGCGAGATCGCCAAACGCGTGGACGCCTTTTTGAATCCGTGTGCGCCAGACGCTGTGCGGTGGATGGATGTGAGCGCATCACAAATGCGTTTGATGGAAGCGCCGCTGGACATCGCACAAACGGTGCGCGAGCGTTTGATGAAGCAACCATCAGCCTCGTCCCCTGACGAGGGCTCAGAGGAGCCGCCGCCTTGGTACGACGAAGCTGAGGTGCCTTCGCAGGCATACGACACAGACGCCTCTCCCTTTGGCAGTGCTTTCCCGTTGCGTCCTGTGGAGGACACGCGCCCACGCAGTTGGGTTTTTACGTCTGCCACTTTGGGTGATGACCCGCGTTTGCGTTGGTTCACCGAGCCATGCGGTTTGGAGTCCGCCACGATTTTGCGCGTGAGCAGCCCATTTGATTACCCGGCACAAGCGTCTCTCTATGTGCCGCGTGACATCGTGCGTCCGAACGACCCTGAACACAGCACGCAAGTGGCCACGATTGCCAGCGATGCGGTACGCCGATTGGGAGGCCGCACCTTGGTGCTGACGACCACGCTGCGTGCTTTGCGTGCCATTGGCGACGTGATGAAAAGGCAGCTCGAAGGGGCTGGCATTGAGGTGCTGGTGCAAGGAGAGTGGCCCAAACGCCATTTGATGGAGCGTTTTCGCGAAGGCGCCAAAGCGGGGGATGGCGGCTGCGTGCTGGTGGCCTCGGCCACGTTTTGGGAAGGCTTTGATGTGCCGGGCGATGCACTGCAATTGGTGATCATCGACAAGCTGCCGTTTCCACCGCCCAACGATCCGTTGGTCGAAGCACGCAGCAAGCGCTTAGAGGCCCAAGGGCGCAGTCCGTTCAATGCGTATTTTGTGCCTGAAGCGGTGGTGGCTTTGAAGCAGGGCGCGGGTCGATTGATTCGCACAGAGTCAGATCAAGGTGTTTTGGTCTTGTGTGACAACCGATTAGTGACCACCGGTTATGGGCGTCGTTTGATTTCCGCATTGCCGCCGATGCGTCAATTGCAAACGGCCCAAGAATTGGCTCAGTCAATAGACGCGCTGAGCCAACACCTTATTTCCAAAGCTGCCACCACGATTTTTTAGTGGGGATCCGCTCTGGGTACAAGAACGCACTGTTGGGGTAGGTAGTTTCTAGCACGCGCTTGGTGTCGTCACGCAATTGATTCAAACCCAGTTTGTCATAGGACTGAACCATGAGGAACAAGGCTTCTTCCACGGCTGGCACATCGCGGTACTCTTGCACAGTGGCTTGTGCACGGTTGATGGCCGCCACATACGCGCCGCGTTGGTAGTAAAAGCGCGCCACATGGACGTCTGAGCGCGCCAGCGAGTTTTTGATGAACGCCATGCGCAAACGTGCATCCACAGAATATTTGGAATCAGGGAAACGAACCGCCAACTCCCGGAAGGCTTCAAAAGATTCCTTGGCTTGCTTAGGGTCTCGTTCGGCCAAGTCTTGTTCTGCCACCGAAGACATGAAGCCCAAGTTTTCATTGAAATTCACCAAGCCTTTGAGGTACAGCGCGTAATCAAGGGCGGGGCTAGCAGGGTGCAGTTTGATGAAGCGATCGAGTGTGGCCACGGCTTGCACAGGCTCGTTGGTTTTGTACTGAGCCCAAGCCTTGTCAAGCTGTGCTTGTTGCGAGAGTGGTGTGCCCGCAGCGCGGCCTTCGAGCTTTTCGTACATGCCAATGGCTTTGTCGTAAGCCCCCGCCGCCATTTCGTCTTTGGCTTCGTTGTAGAGCTTGTCATTGCTCCAATCTTTGGTGGCATCGTAGTTGCTGTCAGCACAACCCGACAAAAGAATAGCGGTAGATAAGCCAATGGCCATCCACACAGTCGATAATTTGAGTCGTAACACCACAGGTCAACCTCTTGAAGCAAAGTAAATCCATTCTATCGGCTCAGCCACCCTCTCCAGCGCCTACTCAGGAGGATGTTTTATTGGATGAGCATGTCGACCTGATC
>CANCGU010000126.1 GCA_947377705.1 Comamonadaceae bacterium | reverse complement strand
TCGGGAATGGTCGAGAGAATCGGGGTGGCAATAAAACCGGGCGCGACTGCATTGACACGAATGCCTTTGGGGCCTAGCTCGCGGCTCCATGTTTTGGTGAAACCAATGACACCAAATTTAGTTGCTGCATAGTTGGTTTGGCCGAAATTGCCATAGATGCCCACCACGGAAGATGCATTCAAAATCACGCCGCTGCCTTGCGCCACCATGGCCTCCGTCACGGCTTGTGCGCAATGAAATACACCGCGCAGGTTGACGTCAATCACGCGGTCAAACTGTTCCAGCGTCATTTTTTGGAGGCGCGCATCTTGCGTGATGCCTGCGTTGTTTACCAACACATCGATGCGTCCAAACTGGTCGAGCACGGCTTTTACCGTGGCATCCACCATGTCGCGTTGTGTCACATCCACCACAAACCCAAGCGCCTGCGCACCGATGGCGGTGCACTGTTTGACGGCTTGGTCCACTGCCGCTTGCTTGATGTCACACACGATGACGATGGCGCCTTCTTGTGCAAATTTGAGAGCGGTGGCCAAGCCAATGCCTTGGGCTGCGCCTGTGATGAGACTGACTTTGCCTGCCAGGCGGTGCGTGGGGGTTGGGGTGTTCATTTGCATGCAGCGAGTGTAATCAAGCGCCTAGACATGCCCCGTCTTAGAGGTGACTTAGGTACTTCCACGCACCATCAGCTCGTAGCCTACATCCACACTCGGTGTGGCGACGTCTTCTTCACGCATCAAGCTCAGGAGCATTTGTGCCGCCGCCTCACCAATGGCGGCGCGTGGCGTGCGAATGGTGGTCAGGCCTGGGCCCATCAAGTCGCTCCCTGTGAGGTCGTTGAAACCTGCGATGGCCAACTGCTGCGGTACTTTGATTTTCAAGCGTTGTGCCGCCAGCAAAGCCCCTTGCGCCAAGTCGTCGTTACAGAAAAAGATGGCATCAATGCTGGGGTCCTTGGCCATGATGTGTTGAAGCATCTCACCGCCCAAGGCCATCGATGAGGGTGACTTGTTGGTGTAGCTCAGCGCTTTGTCATACAGCTTGGCTGCCTTGAGTGTTTTGCGCCAACCGTCCAAGCGCTGCAGGGTTCGCGGGTCAAGTTGCGCCGCTGCAAAGGCAATGCGTTGGCGGCCACGTTGGAGCAAATGCTCGGTCAATGTCATCGCCGCGTGTGTTTGCGAAAATCCCACACTGTTGACCTCGGGTGACTGAGCCAACTCCATCATGTGCACACAAGGAATGCCGCTTTTTTCAATCAAGGCGCGCGCAGCTTCGCTGCGGTCTAGGCCTGTGACCAAGATGCCCGCTGGGCGATGCTGCAATTGCTCGCGCAAGAGTTGTTCTTCTTGACGCGTGTCGTAATGGGTGATGCCAATGAGGGTTTGATAGCCTGCTTGGCGCAGCGTTTTTTGAATGGACTCCAACACGTCTACAAACAGGTTGTTCGACAACATAGGAATCAGCACGGCCACATGGTCGCTGTGGCGCGAGGCAAGCGCACGCGCGGCGGGGTCTGGCGTGTAGCCCAGCTGCAGCGCGGCGGCTTTGACACGTTCAGTCAAATCGCTGGCCACGGCCCGCTCACCGCGTAACGCCCGCGACACCGTGATGGGGCTGACTTGTGCCAAGGCCGCCACATCCGCCAGCGTGACACGGCCAGTGGCGCGGGAGCGGGTGTTTTTTTGCGTCATAGGAGCTAGGGTTTTTGCTAGGTTTAAAACAAAGTGGTTTGTTTATGATAGCGCTATCCGAGAGCAGCGAGGTGATGGTTATCACTGAAGGCTCTCTACTTTTTACCTATATTGGATAGCGCTATCCTTAGTTTCAAATGAATGGATCTGAATTGAATTGTCCTGTGGTCATCATGGGTGTGGCCGGTTGCGGCAAGTCCAGTTTTGCCGCGGCTTTGTCGCAGGCCATGGGCTGGCAGTTGATTGAAGGGGATGAGTTTCACCCTGCCGAAAACGTCAACAAAATGCGTGCAGGCATTGCCCTGACCGATGAAGACCGTGCCGGTTGGTTAGACGTGTTGGCGGACGAGCTGGTTCAACGTGGTCCGCATGCGGTGCTGACTTGTTCGGCGTTGAAAAAAGCTTACCGCGATCGTTTGCGCAGAAGCGTGCCGGGCCTGCGCTTTGTGCACCTAGACCTCACGCGTGAGCAGTCCATGGCCCGTGTGACGCAACGTCCCGGCCACTACTTTCAACCTGCACTGGTGGACAGTCAGTTTGCGGCGCTAGAAAAACCAGTGGATGAATTGGGTGTGTTCACCGCAGACGCCACGCAAAGTATTGAAACCATCCAAGCGCAGGTCTGTGTTTGGTTGCAAACGAAGGAGTGTGTATGAGTACAAATCTAACCACCTCACGCAGTCAATCCATCGCGCAAGTGCTGATGGCCGCGTGTCTGGGTGTCATGGCGGTGGCCGTGTTTTTCAACGTGGTATTGCGGTACGGCTTTGGCAGCGGCATTGCCGCGAGTGAAGAGCTGTCGCGTTTGCTGTTTGTATGGATGGTGTTCATTGGCGCCACCGCAGCTTATCCAGCGGGTGAGCACATGGCTTTCACCAGCTTTGTGGCGAGTTTGCGCCACCATCCCAAAACCATCCAAGCTTTGACGATCTTGATTCGTGCTTTGGTCATCGTGAGCTGTGTGATGTTGGGTCGCGGGGCTTGGCAACAAGTCGAAGTAGGCTTCTCTAGCAACTCGGTGGTGTTGGGCTATCCCAACTGGCTGTTGCCATTGCCAGTGTTGTTGTCCTCATTGGCGATTGGCCTAATGGCACTCAAGGAACTGATTCAAAACAAACCGATGGACTTTGACCACGGCGTGGACGTGGAGTAAACAGCATGACACCAGAAGCACAAGCATTCATTGTTTTCTCGGCGGGCATGTTGTTGCTCATGGGTATAGGTCTGAACATGGCGTTTGCTTTGGTTCTCACAGGCGCAGGCATGGCGTGGACCCTCGATTTTTGGGACACCCAGTTGCTCGCGCAAAACTTGGTGGCGGGCGTGGACAGCTTTCCATTGTTGGCCGTACCGTTCTTTATCTTGGCCGGTGAGTTGATGAACTCGGGCGGTATCAGCCGCCGCATCATCGACATGGCGCAAGCTTGGGTGGGACACATCCGGGGTGGTCTGGGCTTTGTCGCGATTGGTGCTGCGGTGCTCATGGCCAGCATGAGCGGTTCTGCCTTGGCCGACACCGCCGCGTTAGCCACAATTTTGTTGCCCATGATGAAACGCCAGGGCTACCCCATGCACACCTCGGCAGGCTTGATTGCCTCGGGCGGCATCATTGCGCCGATCATTCCGCCGTCGATGCCTTTTGTGATTTATGGCGTCACGACCAACACCTCCATTTCCTCATTGTTCTTGTCTGGCATCGTGCCCGGCATCATCATGGGCATTGGGTTGATCTTCGCTTGGAAGCTTGAGCTGCGTCACATGGATTTGCCTCACGGTGAGAAGTTGCCGTTGATCGAACGTTTGCACGCCACACGCAAAGCCTTCTGGGCCATGCTGATGCCGCTCATCATCATTGGTGGCATGAAGACGGGTATCTTCACGCCCACGGAAGCTGCGGTGGTGGCAGCGTTTTATGCCTTGGTGGTCGCATTGGTGATTCACCGCGAGATGAAGCTGATAGAAATTCATGAGGTCTTGGTACGCGCTGCTAAAACTACCGCCGTGGTAATGTTTTTGTGCGCGGGTGCGCAAGTGGCCAGTTACATGATCACCTTGGCTGATTTGCCAACTGTGTTGACAGGTTGGTTAGGTCCCTTGGTGGAAAGCCCTCGCGTGTTGATGGCGGTGATGATGGTGACACTGGTGCTGATTGGCACGGCACTTGACTTGACGCCCACGATTTTGATTTTTGCGCCCGTGATGTTGCCCATCGCTGTGAAGGCTGGCATTGACCCCGTGTATTTCGGGTTGATGTTTGTGCTCAATGGCGCGATTGGTTTGATCACGCCGCCTGTAGGCACCGTGCTCAATGTGGTGGCGGGTGTGGGGCGTTTGTCCATGCATCAAGTCATCAAAGGGGTGAACCCGTTTTTGGTGACCTACCTCATCATCTTGACTGCGTTTGTTTTGTTCCCACAAATCGTGACCGCCCCTGTGGCGTGGATGCGATAAGTTTTTAACCCAAGGAGACTTCCCATGACTTTTCTTCGTCGAACCCTGATTGCTGCAGCCACCGTGGCTGTGGCCAGTGCCTCGTTTTCTGCCTTCGCGCAAGACATCAAGCCCCGTTTGATTCGCTTTGGCTATGGCTTGAACGAGCAAAGCAACCAAGGCCGTGCGGCCAAGGTGTTTGCTGAGCAAGTTGAAAAAGCCTCTGGCGGCAAGATGAAAGTGCGCGCCATTGGCGCAGCCGCCTTGGGGCCTGACACCCAAATGCAACAAGCCTTGATTGGTGGCGCACAAGAGATGATGGTGGGCTCCACCGCCACGTTGGTAGGCATCACCAAAGAGATGGCTTTGTGGGACACCCCCTTCTTGTTCAACAACGCCAAAGAAGCGGATGCGGTATTGGACGGTCCCATCGGCCAAAAAGTGATGGACAAGTTGCAAGACAAAGGTTTGGTGGGTTTGGCTTATTGGGAAAACGGTTTTCGTAACCTGACCAACAGCAAGCGCCCCGTCACCAAACTGGAAGACTTGAACGACGTCAAGCTGCGTGTGATGCAAAACAATGTGTATCTCGACAGTTTCAAGATCTTGGGTGCGAATGCGGTGCCTATGCCTTTCTCTGAGTTGTTCAGCGCTTTGGAAACCAAAACCGTGGATGGCCAAGAAAACCCTTACAACACCATCTTGTCGAGCAAGTTCTACGAAGTGCAAAAGTACTTGAGTGTGACCAACCACGTTTACAGCCCTTGGATCGTCACAGTGAGCAAAAAGTGGTGGGATGGCTTGAGCAAGACCGAACAAAAAATCTTGCTTGATGCCGCACGCGTGAGCCGCGACTTTGAGCGCAAAGACACGCGTGACGAAGCTGCCAAAGCCTTGGGTGACTTGAAAGCAAAAGGCATGCAAGTCAACGAGTTGTCGGTGGCCGAAGTCAACCGCATGCGCGACAAACTCACCCACGTCAACGCAGGCATCGCCACCAATGTGGGCATGGACCTGTGGGGCGACACACAGAAAGAGCTGACACGTTTGCGCACTAAGAAGTAATTTCTTTTAGATCAACGCGCTATGCAGAACGCCACCCTTGGGTGGCGTTTCTTTTTGTGCAGGCTGCTTGGATTTAGCCGGTGTTGCGCAACCCCGCCGCAATGCCGTTGATCGAGATGTGAATGCCGCGTTGGGCTTTCTCATCACGGTCTTGCGGGCGCTTGCCTTCGCGATAACGGCGAATCAATTCCACTTGCAAATGGTGCAATGGGTCGATGTAGGGGAAGCGGTGGCGCATCGAGCGCTCCAGCGCGGCGTTGTTGACCAAACGCTGTTTGTCACCGGTGATGCGCTTCAAGGCATCTGAGGTGCGGTGCCATTCAGCCTCGATCAACCCAAAAATCTTCTTGCGCAAGCGGGTGTCACTGACCAACTCGGCGTAGCGTGAAGCCAGCCCTAGGTCGCTCTTAGACAACACCATGTCGAGGTTCGACAGCAGTGAGCGAAAGAACGGCCATTGGCGTTGCATTTTTTGCAGCAAGGCCAGCGCATCTTTGGGTTTGAGCGTGGGGTGCTGGTGGATGAACTGGTCCACCGCTGAGCCAAAGCCCAACCAGCCAGGCAGGGTCAAGCGGCATTGGCCCCAGCTAAAGCCCCAAGGGATGGCACGCAAGTCTTCAATGCGTGGTGACGCATTACCGCTTTTAGGACGCGCTGCAGGGCGTGAGCCAATGTTGAGCTCTGCAATTTCACGCAAAGGCGTGGACGCAAAGAAGTAGTCGGTGAAGCCCGGCGTCTCGTACACCAAGCCACGGTAAGCGGCCATGCTGGCGTGTGAGAGCCACTGCGCGGCATCTAAGAACGCTTGCGGTGCTGGCTTGGTAGCTTGCAGCAGGGTTGCTTCTAAGGTGGCGGCTACAAGGGTTTCTAAATTGCGTCGACCAATTTCGGGGTTGGCATATTTGGAGCCAATCACTTCGCCTTGCTCGGTCAGACGAATTTGCCCGCGCACCGTGCCTGGGGGCTGCGCCAAAATTGCTTGGTAGCTGGGGCCGCCGCCACGACCGACTGTGCCGCCACGGCCGTGAAACATGCGCAGGGTGATGTCGTGTTGTTTGAATAAACCATCAAACAAAGTGACCAAGGCAATCTCGGCACGATAAAGCTCCCAGTTGCTGGTGAAGATGCCGCCGTCTTTGTTGCTGTCGGAGTAGCCCAACATGATGTCTTGCTCACCACCGCTGCGCTTGACCAAATTGGCCACGCCGTCGATGGCGTAGAAGCCACCCATGATGTCGGCGGCACAACGCAAGTCTTCGATGGTTTCAAACAAAGGCACCACAATCAAATCGCACGTCGATGTTTTGCTGCCCAAGGTGCCGCGCATCAAGCCGGTTTCTTTTTGCAGCAACAGCACTTCGAGCAAGTCACTCACGGTTTCGGTGTGGCTGATGATGTAGTGGCGAATCGCGTCTTTGCCAAATGTTTCCAACATCTCGCGTGCGGTTTCGAAAATCGCCAGTTCTTTGAGGGCGAGTTCGGAATAGTTGGCGCCCATCACGCGCAGCGGACGTGCGTCGTGCAGCAGTTGGTTCAGTACTTCAACGCGTTGTGCTTCATTGAGCTTGACATAGTGTTTCTCCACGCCTGCTGTGGCCAGCAACTCGGCCACCACCAACTCGTGCTGGTCAGAGCTTTGGCGCAAGTCCACCGTGGCGAGGTGAAAGCCAAACACCTCCACCGCACGCATCAAAGGGGTCAGGCGTTGTGCCATCAAGGCGCTGCCGTGTTGGGCTTCGAGCGACTCAGCGATCACGCGCAAATCGGTGAGTAACTCTTGGGCTGACAGATAAGGGTTTTGTGGCGCCACCGCATGGCGCGCCGCATCGCCCCCTGTGAGGTCTTTGAGCGTGGCAGCCAAACGTGCGTACATGCCGGTGAGGGCGCGGCGATAGGGCTCGTCTTGGCGGTGCGCGTTGGTGTCAGGCGAGCGGTCGGCCAAGGCATGCATCTCTGGCGTGACATCGACCAACATGGCCGACATCGATAACTCAGTGCCGAGGTAATGCAGCTCGGTCAGGTAGTGACGCAAGGCCACATCGCATTGGCGACGCAGCGCAAAGCGCAAGGTGTCAGCGTTGACGTTGGGGTTGCCATCGCGGTCGCCACCAATCCATTGGCCCATGCGCAAAAAGCTGTGGACGTGGGCGTGACCTAACTCAGCTTCGAGGTCAGCGTAGAGCTTGGGAATTTCACTGAGGAATGTGGATTCGTAATAGCTCAGCGCGTTTTCAATTTCATCCGACACCGTGAGTTTGGTGAAGCGCAGCAAGCGCGTTTGCCACAACTGCAACACGCGTGCGCGCAGTTGCATTTCGTTGGCGGCAAGTTCACGCAATGCCAATGCATCAGTCGCTTTGGCAGACGCATGCAGGGCAGAGCGAGATTTGATGGCGTCACGCAAGCTCAAGAGTTGTGCAATGCCACGCTCTGCGTCCACGATGCTCTTGCGCTGCACTTCAGTGGGATGCGCCGTGAGCACAGGCGACACATGGCTG
>CANCGU010000125.1 GCA_947377705.1 Comamonadaceae bacterium | reverse complement strand
ACTGGCGTTCAGGCTCAACACCATGCCCGCGGCCAAAGCCACGGCGCGGAGGGCAAAAGAAGGGTTCAATGTCATTGGTAGTTCAGCGCCGCGCGACGGTTTTGTGAATAAGCCGACTCATCCGAGCCTTGCGCCACGGGTTTTTCTTTACCAAAGCTCACAGATTCCATTTGGCTCTCAGGCACGCCCAAAACCGACAACGAGCGACGGACAGCATCTGAACGCTTTTGGCCCAAAGCTAAGTTGTATTCACTGCCGCCACGTTCGTCGGTGTGGCCTTCAATGTTGACACGGCGGTTGCGGTCAGCACGCAAGTAGCGGGCATGCGCATCAAGCACGGTTTGGTATTCCGCCTTGACGCTGTAGCTGTCTAGGTCGAAGTAAATGATGTGCTCGACACCCACGGGGCCTTGCTTGATGCCTTGCATGGCACCCAAGCCACGCGAGTTCAAGCTATTCACGCCACTCATTTGGCCTGCATTGCCACCGGAACGGTCATCGACTTGCACGTCATCCAACTTCACGCCAGAGGCGCAACCTGACAACACAGCGGCGATGGAGACGAGTAACAGAAGTTTTTTCATAAGAATGATTTCAAAAAGAAGAGAAAAAATTAAGGCAACACTTTGCTAAACGGGCCCCAATTGGGCTCACGTAAATCGCCACCTTGACCGGACAAACGGGCTTTGATTCGGCCATCCAAGGTGGTGGTCATCAAGGCTTCGCGGCCGTCTTGTTGGGTCGCGTACACGATCAGCCGGCTGTTGGGAGCAAAGCTGGGGCGCTCATCGCGGTTGGTATCGGTGATGGCCGCCACGTTGCCGCTGGCAATGTCCATCACATGGAGCTTGAAAGCACCGCCTATGCGCGAGATGTAAGTCAACCAACGGCCATCGGGGCTGATGGCAGGGGAAATGTTGTAGGTGCCGTTGAAGGTGACTCGGTTGGCAGGCCCACCTGAGGCAGGCATGCGGTAAATCTGTGGGGCACCACCACGGTCACTCACAAAATAAATGGCCGTGCCATCGGGCGAGAACACCGGCTCGGTGTCAATACCGGCTGATTGTGTCAAGCGGCGGGGTTCACCGCCGTTGGCGTCAATCACAAACAACTGTGAGCCACCATCACGGCTCAATGTCACAGCTAAGGTGCGCCCATCTGGCGACCAGCTGGGCGCGCTGTTAGAACCACGGAAATTGGCCACCACGCGGCGCTTGCCAGTGGAGACATCGTGCACATAGATCACCGGTTTACGCGATTCAAACGACACATAGGCCAATTGCCCCCCCAAGGGTGACCAGCTGGGGGAAATGATGGGTTCAGGGCTCGCCAAGGCCGATTGCGCGTTTTCACCGTCCGAATCGGCCACCCACAGGTTAAAGCGCGTCCCAGCCTTGGTGACGTAGGCGATGCGGGTGGAAAAGACCCCCTTGTCACCTGTGAGCTTTTCATACACAAAGTCGGCAATGCGGTGGGAAGCCAAGCGCAAATCGCCCGTCACCACGGTGTAGCTCATGGCCCCTAAATCTTGGCCACGCACCACGTCCCACAAGCGCACACGCACGTCATAACGGCCATCGTTCATGCGGCTGATGCTGCCCGTCAGCAAGGCGTCGGCGCCCTTTTGACGCATGGCACTCACATCTGGGCGCTGGGTTTCGTCGGTCACGACACCCGCCGTGACGCCACGGAATTGGCCACTGCGCTCTAAGTCAGCCTGGACAATGGCAGAAATTTTCTGGGGCGATGTTTCTTCACCGCGCAAAGGGGCAAAGGCAATTGGCACTTGCGTTAAGCCCACGCCAGACACTTCGACACGGAACTGCGCCCAAGTTGGCAAGGCCAACAAAGAGGCTGTCAAAAGCCCAAGTGCAAAGCGAAAAAATGGACGGGTCATAGTGTGAGTGGTTGCCAAACGAATCGCATGATTTTAGTAGCGAACGAGTGGCGATAATGCCCTGTATTGCGTTTCTTGCCACTCTAAACATATATGACCACCACCCAACCATCGACCCCGTCTGATTCCTTGTACCAAAGGCTCAAACGCGTGGCCCCTTGGTTCTCGGGACATCCGGGGGCGCTGGTGTTGGGTATTGTTGGCATTTTTGTAGGCGCGGCGACCGAACCTGCCATTCCCGCCCTGATGAAGCCCTTGCTCGACAGCGGCTTTGACCAAGGCACGTTGGCCTTATGGAAGATTCCGGTCGTCTTGCTGCTGCTTTTTGGTGTGCGTGGTTTTGCCGGCTTTGTGGCCGCGTATTGCTTGGCCCGTGTGACGAACTATTCGATGGAGCGCTTGCGCCAGCGTTTGTTTGAAAAGCTTTTGCGCGCCGACCCGCAGCTGTTTAGCACCCAGCACACCAGTGGTTTGACCAACACCATGGTCTATGAGGTCAACAACGGCGCCTCGTTGCTGGTCACCACCATGTTGGCGTTTGCCAAAGATTTGGTCACCCTGCTCGCCCTGCTTGGCTATTTGTTGGTACTCAACTGGAAACTCACCCTGATTGTGTTTGCCATTTTTCCGCCCATTGCATGGGTGGTCAAAACCCTGTCGCGCCGCCTCGACAATGTGACCCGCGCCAGCCAAGACGCCACGGATGAGTTGGCCTATGTGGTGGAAGAAAACGTGCTGGCCTACCGCATGGTGCGTTTGCACAATGCGCAAAGCAGCCAAACACAAAAGTTTGGCACCTCCAACCAAAAACTGCGCCAATTGGCACTCAAAGCCGTCATCGCCAACTCGGTGATGACCCCGCTCATCCAAATGCTTGCGGCCCTGGCCTTGTCGGCCGTCATCATGGTGGCGCTGTACCAAAGCACCGGCGATGGCGCCGTGCAAAACGTGACCGTGGGCAGCTTTGCCGCCTTCATCACCGCGATGTTGATGTTGATTTCGCCCATCAAACACTTGTCTGAAGTGGCGGGCACACTCACACGCGGCGTGACCTCCTTAGAGCGCGGACTGAATTTGCTCGACCTCGCCCCCGACGAAACCCAAGGCACTCACACCCGCGCGCACGCCCAAGGCGAAATTTGCTTTGATCGGGTCACCCTGCAATACCCCTCTGCCACCACACCCGCCCTCCATGGCGTGCGGCTGACCATTCAGCCGGGCCAAACCGTAGCACTGGTGGGGCCATCCGGCTCTGGCAAAACCACCTTGGCCAACCTGTTGCCGCGCTTCCTAGACCCCACCTCGGGCCAAGTGCGTTTGGACGGTGTGCCGCTCAAAGACTGGTCGCTGGCCAGCTTGCGCAGCCAAGTGGCCTACGTGAGCCAAGACGTGGTCATGTTCAACGACACCGTGGCGCACAACATCGCGCTGGGCGAAACCGTGGATGCCACACGCGTCTGGAACGCCCTAGAAGCCGCGAACCTGGGCGACTTTGTACGCAGCCTGCCTAACCAAGAAAACACCCTCGTCGGCCACAACGCCACACAACTCTCGGGCGGGCAACGCCAACGCTTGGCCATTGCACGCGCCATTTACAAAGATGCGCCCATCCTCATCTTGGACGAAGCCACGTCGGCTTTGGATACCGCGTCTGAGCAAGCCGTCAAAGACGCGCTGCATGTGCTCATGCAAGGCCGCACCTCGCTGGTGATTGCGCACCGTTTGTCCACCATTGAACATGCAGACCTGATTGTGGTCATGCAAGCGGGCAGCATTGTGGAAACCGGCACGCACAGCCAGCTCATGGCCCAAGGCGGCGCCTATGCCGCGCTGTACAAAGTAGCCGCACAAAGCACCGACAACCATTTTGCTGACACCTCCTCCATCTAACGCATTCCCTCTATGAGCCAAGCATCCATCAGCGGTTTCACCTTTATTCGCAACGGCGTGGAGCTGGGCTTCCCGTTTGAAGCCTCCATTCGTTCGCTCTTACCCTTGGTCGATGAGTTTGTGGTGGTGGTCGGCAAAAGCAACGACGACACCTTGGCCCGCATCCACGCCATGGACTCTCCCAAAATTCGTGTGATCGAAACCATCTGGAACGAACGCATGGCCGACCGTGGTTTTGTGTACGCCCAGCAAAAAATGATCGCGCAATTCGCCTGCACGGGCGACTGGGCGTTTTACCTCGAAGGCGACGAAGTGGTGCACGAAGCCGAGCTGGCCAACATCCGCGCCAGCGTGGACAAACACCACAGCAACCCTGCCGTCGAGGCGTTGGTGTTTGACTACTTCCACTTCTACGGCACCCCAGACTTTGTGGCCAACAGCCCCGCCTGGTACCGCCGTGAGTGCCGCCTGATTCGCAACACCATCCGCTCGTATGCGCCCGATGGTCAATATTGGCTCATCACAGCTGACCACAAAAAAGGCCGCAACCCACAAGCGGCCTTGGCCAATGCACACATCTACCACTACGGCTGGGTGCGCAGCAACGAGGCGATGCAAAAGAAGCTGGACCAAGTGAGCAAGTTTTGGTCACACGGTGCGCCCACCATTCGTTACAGCCAGTTTGATGCGCAGGTGTTGCAGTCCTTCACGGGCACGCACCCTGAGTTGGTGAAGCCTTGGCTGGAAAGTTCAGCGGAAAAGAGCTTCACGATTGACCCCGATTACAAGCTGACCAAGCGTGAGAAGCGTCACCGTTGGTTGATGAAGCTAGAGAAGGCGTTTGGCTTGGACTTCAGCCGCAAGCACTTCAAGCTCGTGGCTTAAAGCAACACGATGTCGTACTGCTCTTGCGACATCGCACCTTCAGCCTGCAGAGAAATCGGCTTGCCAATGAAGTCGCTCAAGCCCGCCAAGTGCTGGCTTTCTTCATCCAACAACACATCAATCACATCGGGCGACGCAATCACACGAAACTCGCGGGGGTTGAACTGACGGGCTTCGCGCAAGATTTCGCGCAAGATGTCGTAGGTCACCGTACGGGCGGTTTTCACGCTGCCTTTGCCATCGCATACGGGGCATGGCTCGCACAGCATGTGGGCCAGTGATTCGCGGGTGCGCTTGCGCGTCATCTCGACCAAGCCCAAGGCTGAATAGCCGCTCACCATCGTCTTCACGCGGTCGCGGGCCAGTTGTTTGCGAAACTCGGCCAACACGGCTTCGCGATGGTCTTCGCGGGTCATGTCAATGAAGTCGGCAATGACGATGCCGCCTAGGTTGCGCAAACGCAGCTGGCGGGCAATGGCGCCAGCGGCTTCTAGGTTGGTTTTGAAAATGGTTTCGTCAAAGTTGCGTGCGCCCACAAAGCCGCCCGTGTTCACATCCACCGTGGTCAGGGCCTCGGTTTGGTCCACGATGAGGTAGCCGCCAGACTTCAGGTCCACACGGCGGCCCAGGGCTTTGCCTACTTCTTCGTCGATGCTGAACAGGTCAAAAATGGGGCGCTCGCCCTTGTAGAGCTGCAGCTTGTCGACCGCGCTGGGCATGAACTCTTGGCCAAAGCTTTGCAGTTTTTTGAACTGCTCAGCCGAGTCAATGCGAATGGTTTGGGTGGTTTCGCTCACCAAGTCACGCAACACGCGTTGCAGCAGGCTCAGGTCTTGGTGCAACAACGATTTGGGGGGTAAGCGGGTGGCCGCTTCTTTGATGCGGGCCCAGGTTTTGCGCAGGTAGGCAATGTCTTCACCCAGCTCGGCATCGCTGGCGTCTTCGCCGTTGGTGCGCAGGATAAAACCGCCAGCGGACTCGGCCAAAGCTTGTAGGCGTTGACGTAAAGCCTCGCGTTGCTCAAACGGTATTTTTTGCGACACACCAATGTGCTGGTCTTGCGGCAAGAACACCAGCAAGCGGCCCGCAATGCTGATTTGTGACGACAAACGCGCGCCTTTGGTGCCAATGGGGTCTTTGATGACTTGCACCAGCAGGGCTTGGCCTTCAAACACCTGCTTCTCAATCGGTACCACGGGGGCTGGCTCGCCCTTGTCGGCATCGGCATGACGGGCCGCGACGCTGCTCATCAAATCAGCCACATGCAAGAACGCAGCGCGCTCTAAGCCAATGTCGATAAAGGCCGATTGCATGCCAGGTAGCACACGGGCCACTTTGCCCAAGTACACATTTCCAACCAAACCGCGTTCGAGCGTGCGTTCGACGTGCAGCTCTTGCACGGCTCCCGTTTCCACCACGGCCACGCGGGTTTCTTGCGGAGACCAGTTGATGAGGATGTCTTGTTGCATGTGAACGCCTGTGCGCATGAACGCTTTAAACCTTGAATCCAAACGCGCGCAACAGTTGCGCGGTTTCAAACATCGGCAACCCCATGATGCCAGAGTAGCTGCCGCTGATGCGCTCAATGTAGGCCGCCGCCCTGCCCTGCACCGCATAGGCACCCGCTTTGCCCATGGGCTCGCCGCTGGCCACGTAGTTTTGGATTTGTGTACGGGTCAACGGGGCAAAACGTACGTTGGACACGCTCAAGGCTTGCTTGGTTTTCAGGGGTTTGCCCGTTTTGGAAACGGTGCCCATGGCAACCGAGGTCAAGACGCGGTGGGTTTGCCCGCTCAGGGTGGCGAGAATTTGCGCCGCATGTTTGGCGTCATCGGGTTTGCCCAAAATGGTTTGACCCAAAGCCACGGTGGTGTCGCTGCACAGCACAGGCGCAGCGGGTAGGCCACGGCGCTGCATGCGCGCCAAGGCCGCCTCCAACTTGAGCAAGGTCACGCGCTGCACATAGGTACGTGGGGCTTCGTTGGGTAGCACCACCTCTAGGGCTTCGGCATCTTCGTGCTCGTCGGCCAACAGCAGCTCGTAGCGCACGCCCAATTGTTCTAGCAACTGGCGGCGGCGTGGGCTTTGTGAGGCGAGATAGACGAATTGAGATGCAGACATGGTTCACTCGCGGTGATAGGGGTGGTTGGCGTTGATCGACCAGGCACGGTAGAGCTGCTCCACCAAGAGCACACGCACCATGGCGTGCGGCAGGGTCAGGTCTGAAATGCGAATGCGCTCGTGCGCTTGCTGTTTGAACTCAGGGTCGAGGCCATCGGGCCCGCCAATGACCAAAGCCACGTTGTCGGCCTCGAGCTGCCAATGTTTGAGCTTGGCGGCCAAGGCCACGGTGGTGAGGTGGGTGCCACGCTCGTCCAAGGCCACGATGCGACAGCCACGCGGAATGGCGGCTTCGATGCGCTCGCGTTCGGCGGCGTAGATGGTTTCTAGGGTTTTCGAGCTGCGCGGCTCGGTTTTGACCGCCTTGAGCTCAACTTTCAGCTCAGACGGAAACCGCTTGGCGTAATCGTCCCAAGCGGTTTGTGCCCAGTCGGGCACACGTTGGCCGACTGCGACGACCCACAGCTTCATGCTTTGCGGGCGGTGGTCTTTTTAGCAGCAGGTGGACGCTTGCCCGCTGGCTTACCTGCCGTGGTCGAAGCGCTACGTGCTGCGGCTTTGGCGGTTGACTTGGCACCTTTGAGGCCCACGGTCTTGACGGGCAACTTGGCTGGCGCTGCGGCTGGCTTTTTAGCGGCTGCAGTTTTGGTCGGTGCTGCTTTGACTGGGCCGCGGGTAGAGGTGCTGCGCGTGGCTGGCTTGGCTGCATCGCTGCGTGAAGAAGCGTTGCGTGCGCCGGAAGCTGCTTTCTTAGCGGCAGGCTTTTTGCCAGCCGATTTTTTAGCGGGGGCAACTTCAGACTCAGCCGCTTTGACAGGCTTTGGTGCGCCAAACTTCAAGCGCACAGGCTTCTCGCCCCAGATTTCTTCGAGGTTGTAATAACCACGGATCGTGGGTTGCATGACATGCACCACCACAGGGCCGCAGTCCACGATGATCCATTCGCCGTTGTCTTCGCCTTCGATGCGAGGCTTGCC
>CANCGU010000124.1 GCA_947377705.1 Comamonadaceae bacterium | reverse complement strand
GAAATGAAAGCTGCTGAACTGCGCCAAAAAGACGTTGCCGGCCTCGAAGCTGAAGTCAAAGAGTTGCAAAAAGCTCACTTTGGCTTGCGCATGCAAAAAGGTACGCAACAACTCAACAACACGTCACAACTGCGTTCTACACGTCGCAGTATTGCTCGTGCGAAGACCATTCTTGCTGAAAAGCAAGCCGCTGCAACCCCGAAAGCTTAAGGAGCAAACATGACGGAAGCTAAAAAATCCCTCAAGCGCACCTTGATTGGCAAGGTGGTTAGCGACAAGCGCGCTAAAACTGTGACAGTGCTCGTGGAGCGTCGTGTGAAGCACGCCCTCTACGGCAAAATCGTGGCGAAGTCCTCGAAGTATCACGCGCATGACGAAACAGGTGCATACCACCTGGGCGACATGATCGAGATCACAGAAAGCAAGCCAATTTCGAAAACCAAAAACTGGGTCGTGACCCGTTTGGTCGAGAAAGCTGCTGCGGTTTAAATACCAAAGGGCTTCGGCCCTGCAAGGCTAAAGAAAACGACCCACAATGTGGGTCGTTTTTGTTTTTATAACGTCAATTATTTGGAGACACCATGATCAAAGTTGGAGATACCTTGCCACACACCACCCTGATGGAATACTCAGAGGTCGAAGGTGAAGGTTGCAGCATTGGCCCGAACGCTGTAGACGTGGCCAAAGCAACCGCAGGCAAAACCATCGCCTTGTTTGCCCTGCCGGGTGCATTCACCCCCACATGCTCTGCCAAACACGTCCCAGGTTACGTGGAGAAGTTTGAGCAGTTCAAAGCCGCAGGCGTGGATGAGATTTGGTGCGTGAGTGTGAATGATGCGTTTGTGATGGGTGCTTGGGCGCGTGACCAACACACCAATGGCAAAGTGCGCATGCTGGCCGATGGCAGTGCAGATTTCGCGCAAGCCACGGGCTTGACGTTGGATCTCACCGCGCGAGGCATGGGCCTGCGCAGCAACCGCTACTCGATGCTGGTGAAAGATGGCAAGGTTGTGAGCCTGAACGTCGAAGGTCCAGGCAAATTTGAAATCAGCGATGCAGAAACTTTGCTTGCACAAGCCAAAGCTTAATTTGTAGTTGCAAAAAAGCCGCGCTGATGAGCGCGGCTTTTTTATGCTTAAAAATTAACCCAGATTCACCAAGCGATAGACCAGATAAGCGCAGCCAATCAAAATACTAAGTGCGAAAAGTCGTGATGTTGGTGTGTCGCGAGAATCGTGCGTGTCCGACGGCAGCATTTTGTCGCCCGTCAGCATGGGGGTGATCAAGTCATCCTGTTTGATGCGCTTGTGATAAAGCACCGTTCCTACATGCAGCGCGACCAAAACGATGAGCAAAACTTTGCCTATCTCGCTGTGATACTCTGTGGCGATGGCGACCCAATCCGACGGCACCAATGATGCCCAGGGGCCAGCATTAGAAATTTCATCATCACTCGTCAAGCCACTCAGCACTTGAAAGAGCAAAACGACGAGCATGGCGAGCACAGACAGCGCACCTAAGGGGTTATGGCCAACCGTGTGCAGCGTTTGCTTTTTGCGCATGGACTGCACGTACGACAACAGCATCGATGGCGTCGGCACAAATTGCACGAACCTTGACCAGTGACCGCCAACCCATCCCCAAACCAAACGGAATAAAACCAAAGTCAATACGCCGTAGCCCAGCACAAAGTGGAGTTGCATGGCATTGCCGCCCACTTCACCTGTAATCACTAATCCTGCGACAGAGAGCGCCAACAAAATATGAAAAATGCGCGTGGGTAGGTCCCAAATGCGAATGCGTTGCAAAGATGAGTGATAAGGCATGTGTGAACCAAAAAAAGAGCCAAAAGACAATGTGATGGAAAGTCCGTAAACTTCGACCATCAAAAAGCATATTTTCAACCTTAAAGGACCCACAAGCTATGAAAAAAACCATCCTGACCTTGATCGCCATCAGCGCGACGTTCATCAGCTTTTCTGCATCGGCGCAGTTTGCTAAACCAGAAGATGCCATCAAATATCGTAAAGCGGCGCTCACGGTCACGGCGGCACATTTCGGGCGTATGGGCGCGATGGCGCAGGGCAAGGTGGCGTTCGATGCCAAGTCTGCTGCGGAAAATGCAGAGATCGTTGTCAATATGTCTAAATTACCATGGGCTGCTTTTGGTGAAGGGACAGATGTTGGTGAAACGAAGGCCAAGCCAGAAATTTGGAAACAAAACGCCAAATTCAAAGAGGCTGCAGAGAAGTTTCAAGCCGAATCCGTTAAGTTAGCGGCTGCGGCTAAGACGGGCAAGGAAGATGCCTTCAAAGCCGCTTTCTCAGCGACAGCTGGTGCTTGTAAGTCATGCCATGACGACTTCAGAGCCAAGTAAAAAGCCTAGCCCTTGAATTCTCAAGACCAAGGGCACGCTTAGCGGGGTACGGATCATTGGATCGTGCCCCGTTTTCATTTGTTAATCGCGTGCATGTCGGGCAGGCGACAGTAACCCAATGGCAGGGCATCGCCGTCACCGATGAACACGTAGGAACTTAGATAATGCAGGCCATGACACAGCATGCGACGCGTTTGATCTCTTGGCTTGCCTTTACGGCAGCGCTGGGCGGTTGCACGCCTGCGCTCAATTGGCGACAAGTCAATGTCGACACCACAGGCGTGACAGTGCTTCTGCCTTGCAAGCCTGACCAGGCCACACGAACCGTCGCACTGCGTGTTGCAAGCCAAGATGTGGGTACAAATCTGTCATTGCATGGATGCGAAGCCAGCAACATGCAGTTCACTGTCGGCGTCATGGTGGTGCCGTCTGGCTTGGCCATGGATGAGGCCATGGCTGCATGGCGATTGGGCAGTTTGGCCGCACTCGATGCAGAACCCAACCAGGCTTTGCCTGTGGCTTGGCCGCTCAAAGGTGCAAAGCTACAAACCTTGCCTGTACGCGCACACGTTGTGACGCCTACGCAACAGGCGCAGTGGGCATGGTTTGCCGACGGAAACAAAATTTATCAAGCGGCTGTGTATGGCAAATCCACAGAAAAGAATTTGCCAGACGCCGCAGAAACTTATTTTTCAGGAATCAAGTTGCCATGAGTCATGATGTGTTGCCGCGCCGAACGGCTGTATGGGTGTTCGTGGCGTTTGCCTCGGCTTATTTTTTGTCAACCTTGCTGCGTGCCATCACGGCGACGCTCTCACCCACCCTGAGTCTCGAGTTCAGTCTGCAAGCGCGTGATCTTGGGCTTTTAGCGGGCGGATACTTCTTGGGCTTTTCTCTGACGCAACTGCCCATGGGTCATTGGCTTGATCAGCACGGCCCAAAGAAAGTGGTGCTCAGCTTTTTAGGTGTCGCAGTTTTGGGGTGTTTGGCCTTCGCATGGGCAACTGACTTTGTTGGGCTGTTGTTGGCGCGTGTGTTGATGGGGGTTGGGGTCAGCGCTTGTTTGATGGCGCCGTTGACTGGGTATCGCCGCTGGTTGGTCTTGGAAAAACAACAACGTGCCAATGCTTGGATGCTCATGACGGGCGCTCTCGGCATGTTGTCCTCCACATTGCCTGTGCAATGGTTGTTACCGGTAATCGGTTGGCGTTGGATATTCGTCGGATTGGCACTGTTGATCGTGCTTTCCATGGCGTTGATGGCATGGCAAGTTCCGTCATGGCGGGTTGCAACACCCGCCAATGAATCCACCGCAACGCCCAAACCTGCGGGCATCTTGGCGAGTTACAAGCAAGTCTGGGTCCATCCCTACTTTCGCAGTCTGACGCCCATGGGGTTCTTCAATTACGGTGGCTTGATCGCCATGCAAACGTTATGGGCCGGGCCTTGGATGATCAAGGTTGCGGGTTACTCTTCGTTGGAAGCCGCTACGGGTTTGTTTTGGATCAACGTGTGCATGCTGGTTACTTTTTGGCTGTGGGGCTTGGTCACGCCTGCACTCTATGCGCGGGGGCTCAATGCCAACAAGTTAATGACGTATGGCGTTCCATTGAATTTTTGTGTGCAGATTTATATCGTGTTGGCGGGCGCCGATGCAGGCGCTTTACATTGGACGCTGTTTTGTATCAGCAGCTCATTCGTCTCTTTGGCGCAGCCTGCCGTCGGCATGGCTTTCCCAGCCGCATTGGCGGGGCGTGCTTTGTCAGCCTATAACTTGGTGCTGTTCATGGGCGTGTTTGTCGTCCAGTGGGGCATGGGCTTGATGATTGACAGTTTCAAAGCCTACGGTTGGCAAGAGCCGCAGGCATTTCAATTGGCGATGGCTGTATTTTTAGCGTGCTGCTTGGCGTCTTATGGGTATTTTTTGAAACACAAATCAGACAGCTGATAATCTGCTGACTCTTCTCCCTTTTATGAACAACCGTATTCTTATCATTGCCCATGCGCCATTTGCCAGTGCCTTGCGTGACTGTGCCATGCATGTGTACGCCGAGTGTTCGGCCGATGTCATCGCGCTAGACGTCTTGCCTAACGCGCAACCTGAAGACACATTGGCTCAAGCCTTGGACGCCGCAGGCGCTTCGTTAGACAGCGGCTTATTGGTGCTCACCGATATTTTCGGTGCCACGCCAGCCAATGTTGCCCAAAAGCTGGTGCTGGGTAGTAACGCCAAACTGATTGCGGGCGTGAACTTGCCTATGCTCTTTAGAAGCGTGTGCTATCGCCACGAGCCACTGGATGCCCTGGTAGCGCGCGCCTTGACTGGCGGCACGCAAGGCGTGATGCAAGTCGCGATCACTGCCCCACAAAATCAAAACCGTCGAATCCATGATCAAAACCACAATCACCATCAGCAATAAATTGGGCTTGCACGCGCGTGCATCGGCCAAACTGACCAAACTCGCCGGTAGCTTTCCTTGCGAGGTGTGGATCAGCAAAGGCGAGCGTCGGGTCAATGCGAAAAGCATCATGGGCGTCATGATGTTGGCTGCTGGCATTGGCAGCGAAGTCGAGCTGGAAACAGAAGGTGCTCAAGAGCAAGAAGCCATGGACGCGCTGTTTGCCTTGATCACCGATAAGTTTGGCGAAGGCGAGTAAGGTCGCGCTATGACGTTTTCAATTCACGGTCTTGCAGTCGCGCGAGGTATTGCCATTGGGCGTGCCGTGCTGGTGGCCTCCAGTCGCGTGGATGTCGCCCACTATTTCATTGAAGCCACACAAGTCGACGCCGAACTCGCGCGTCTTTCGCATTCGCGTCAGGCGGTGATGGCCGAGTTGCAGCAACTGCATGACAACCTGCCCAAAGAGTCGCCCCCAGAGTTAGCGGCGATCCTTGAGGTGCATCTGATGTTGTTAGACGACACCATGTTGGCGGATGGCGTCGCTCAGTGGGTGAAAGATCGTCTTTACAACGCTGAATGGGCGTTGACTTCGCAACTCGATGTGGTGGCGCGTCAGTTCGATGAGATGGACGATGCGTATTTACGTGAACGCAAAGGTGATCTTGAACAGGTGGTCGAGCGCATGCTGCGCCACATGAAAGGCATACCTCATGTGATGCCCCAGGTCGCCGCCAAGCGCAACAGTTCGTCACGCCAACAAGACTTGCAGCTGGGCGACGACATGGATGTGCCGTTGGTGCTGGTGGCACACGACCTTTCGCCCGCTGACATGTTGCAATTTAAGCAAAGTGTGTTTGCTGGCTTTGTGACAGATGTGGGTGGCAAAACATCGCACACGGCCATTGTGGCCCGCAGTTTGGATATCCCCGCCGTGGTGGGCGCACGTACCGCCAGCCAATTGGTGCGCCAAGATGACTGGATCATCATTGATGGTGATGCGGGCGTGGTCATCGTCAACCCTTCGCCCATCATCTTGGCGGAGTATGGCTTTAAGCAGCGCCAAGCCGAGTTGGAGCGTGAGCGGCTTTCACGTTTGCGACACACGCCAGCGGTGACGCTGGATGGTCAGCGCGTGGACTTGTTGGCCAATATTGAGATGCCTGAGGATTCCCCTGCCGCTTTGGGCGTTGGGGCGGTCGGCGTGGGTTTGTTCCGCAGCGAATTCTTGTTCATGGGACGCGAAGGTGCGCTGCCTGACGAGGAGGAGCAATTCCAAGCCTATCGACGGGCCGTGGAAGGGATGAAAGGCTTGCCTGTCACCATTCGTACTGTTGACGTGGGGGCCGATAAGCCCCTAGACCGAGCCATGAAAGAAGATGCGCATTTGAACCCTGCGTTGGGTCTGCGTGCCATTCGTTGGAGCTTGGCGGATCCCGCGATGTTCTTGACACAACTCCGTGCCATCTTGCGTGCGGCAGCCTATGGCCAGGTTCATCTGCTCATTCCCATGCTGGCGCACGCCCGGGAAATCAAAATGACGCTGGCGTTGCTAGAGCAGGCACGTCAACAGTTAGATGGTTTGGGCATGGTCTTTGGCCCCGTCAAAATCGGCGCCATGATTGAAGTGCCAGCCGCTGCCTTGAGCGTGCAAATGTTCTTGCGCTATTTCGACTTTTTATCGATTGGCACCAACGACTTGATTCAATACACGTTGGCGATTGACCGCGCGGACGAATCGGTTGCGCACTTGTATGACCCCTTGCACCCTGCCGTGCTGCGCTTGGTGTCGGATGTGATTGCTGAATGCCGCAGGCAAGGCAAGGGTGTGAGCGTCTGTGGGGAAATGGCGGGAGACCCCGCACTCACGCGTCTGCTGCTGGGCTTGGGTTTGCGTAGTTTTTCTATGCACCCCACGCAAATCTTGGCGGTGAAGCAAGAGGTGATTCGTGCAGATGCCTCACGCCTAGAGGCGTGGGCACAAGATGTGTTGGCTAGCGATGAGCCAGCCGAGTTGATGGGACTTTAAGCTTTCGCAGCTTCAGAGGCTGCGTGGGCTTGTTGGTCGGCGTGATAGCTTGAGCGCACCATCGCGCCGATGGCCGCATGGCTAAAGCCCATCTCGTAAGCCTTCTCTTCAAACATCTTAAAAGTGTCTGGGTGCACATAGCGGCGCACAGGAATGTGGCTGGTGCTGGGTGCGAGGTATTGGCCAATGGTCAGCATGTCAATGTTGTGGTCTCGCATGTCTTGCATGACCTGCAAAATTTCTTCATCGGTTTCACCCAAGCCCACCATCAAGCCACTCTTGGTGGGTACGTTGGGGAACAGTGCTTTGAACTTCTTGAGCAAGTTCAAGCTGAAGGCGTAATCGCTACCAGGGCGTGCTTCTTTGTAGAGGCGGGGCACGGTTTCCATGTTGTGGTTCATCACATCGGGTGGCGCGACTTTGAGAATTTCCAAAGCGCGGTCGTCGCGGCCGCGGAAGTCAGGCACCAAGATTTCGATTTGTGTTTCGGGTGACAGCTCGCGTGTGCGACGGATGCAGTCGACAAAGTGTTGGCTGCCGCCGTCGCGCAAATCGTCGCGGTCCACGCTGGTGATGACCACGTATTTCAGCTTCAAGTCGGCAATGGTCTTGGCCAAGTTTTCTGGCTCGTTCACATCAAGCGGATCGGGACGACCGTGGCCCACGTCGCAGAAGGGGCAACGGCGCGTGCATTTGTCGCCCATGATCATGAAGGTGGCGGTGCCTTTGCCAAAGCATTCACCAATGTTGGGGCAGCTGGCTTCTTCGCACACCGTGACCAACTTGTTGGCGCGCAGCACGTCTTTGATTTCGTAAAAACGTGTGGAGGGCGATCCTGCTTTGACGCGAATCCAATCGGGCTTTTTGAGCACCTCGCCTTGTTCTACTTTCACGGGAATGCGTGAGAGCTTGGCGGCGGCTTTTTGCTTGGCCGAGGGGTTGTAGTTTTCGACGGTTTGCGCTTCGCGCACAACTGGGTTGTCAGGGGTAGACATAGCGATAAAGCCTGTGTTGGAGGCCCTGGATTCAGGGCGCTAAATAGGTAACG
>CANCGU010000123.1 GCA_947377705.1 Comamonadaceae bacterium | reverse complement strand
TTCGGGTTTGACGTGAGAGAAATCGGTATTGCTCTCGTAGGCGATGGTTTTAGAAACAGCGGTACTCATGGTTAAAACTCCACTTCAAGTTCTTCAATGTCATCAGGCTCTGCAGTTGCGGCTGCCATCCACTCCTTCATCTCGGGCATCGACAAAATCTTTTGGCAATAGGCTTCGCACAGAGGGTCGAGCGCAATGCCATAGGTGACAAAGCGAGTCACCACAGGTGCAAACATGCAGTCGGCCAGCGTGGGTTTCTTGCCAAATAAATACGGACCTTTGTAAGTAGACAGGCAATCGCGCCAAATGAAGAGCACGCGGTCAATGTCGAGCTGTGCTTTTGACCACACTTTGAATTTGCTGAATTTGGCTTTGATGTTCATCGGCAGCGATGCGCGCAGGGCTGAAAATCCTGAATGCATCTCGCCGCAAATGGACCGGCAATGTGCACGGTGCACCGCGTTGGTGGGGAGTAGGTTTGCTTTTGGTGCAATTTCGTTCAGGTATTCGCCAATCGCTAGCGTGTCCCACACGCGTGCATTGCTGTGGTTAAGGCAGGGCACAAGGATGGAGGGCGAGAGTAACAACAACTCGGCGCGTGCATCCACGTTGTCGGTGGCGATGGGTATTTCGGTGAAGGCCACGCCTGAGAGCTTGACCATCAGCCAACCTCGCAATGACCAAGACGAGTAGTTCTTGCTGCTGAGTGTGAGCGTGGTTTTGGCCATGTGTGCTTTCCGATGCATGAAGGTGGTGCATGTGTGCGATGCAACTCATCACGCAAGAGATATGCCATCTTGTGGCACGCGTCTTGCACCTCTCACCACATCAAAGCAACGCTGTGAGGCGTGGAGACGACACGATGATTTATCGCAACTACCAAGTGGTGGCAGATGTTTCTGACCCGATTCGAAAATTTGCAGAGCATGCGCGCGACATCAGCCTGAATTGGTTTGACAGCAAGCGCATCACGCCCTTGCAGCGTATGGCTGCCTATTACGAACAGGTGGCTTTGTTGGGTTTCACGCACACGAGGCCTTCGTTCAACATTGCCAGTGTGATGAACCCACAAGGCAAACGCGTGCCTGTGGCGGAGACGACCAGCTTTCGCACACCGTTTTGCGACTTGGTTCGTTTTTGCCGAGAAGACGCCAAAGACTTGCCCAAGCTTTTGCTCGTTGCCCCCATGTCGGGCCACTTCGCCACCTTGCTGCGCGGCACCGTACAAACCTTGGTGCAAGACCATGAGGTGTATGTAACCGACTGGCGCAACATTCGCGACATTCCTATGAGCGAGGGTGAGTTTGGTTTGGACGAATACATCGAGCACATCATTTGGTTCATGCAGCACCTGGGGCCTAATTCGCACTTGATGGGGGTGTGCCAGCCCACGGTAGCGTGCTTGGCCGCTACGGCCGTGTTGGCCGAAGACCGTAGCGACTGTCAGCCTGCTTCTCTGACCTTGATGGCTGGCCCCATCGACACGCGGGTCAATCCCACAGGTGTGAATGAGCTGGCCATGAGCAAACCCATTGAGTGGTTTGAAGCCAACCTGATTGGGATGGTGCCGCTGCATTTCAAAGGCGTGGGCCGACGTGTGTACCCGGGCTTCATGCAGCTGATGGCGTTTCTGAACATGAACATCGAACGCCACCAACAGTCATTTAAAAATCTCTACGAACACCGCGTGAATGGCGAAGACGAAAAAGCCGATGTGATTCGCGACTTTTACAAAGAATATTTCGCCATCATGGATTTGTCGGGCCCATTTTATTTAGAGACCGTGAAACAGGTGTTTCAAGACCACGCCTTGCCTACAGGCAAGATGAGCTACCGTGGGCGCCCTCTCAACCTGCAAGCCATTCGCAAAACCTTTGTGCTGACGGTGGAGGGTGAGCGCGATGACATTTGCGGGATGGGTCAAACCTTGGCTGCGCAAGATTTGTGCAGCATGTTGCCAGCGTACCGCAAGACGCACCATTTGCAATCGGGTGTGGGCCACTATGGGGTGTTTAACGGTAAGCGATGGGATGCGCAAATTTATCCGGTGGTACGTAATCTGATTCGTTCAGCGCATTGATTGGCGGGCTCAATGCAGCGATGACAAAAATTGCTGCAACTCAGGCGTCTTGGGTGCATTGAACAATTCTTGCGGTGTACCCATTTCATGGACCAAACCTTGGTGCATGAAGATGACTCTGTCGCTCACCTTGCGGGCAAAGTTCATCTCGTGTGTGACCATCAGCAGTGTCATACCGTTTTGCGCCAGTGACTCGACCACGGCCAGTACTTCGCCCACCAACTCAGGGTCTAGTGCTGATGTGATTTCGTCGCACAACAAAATGCTAGGTGCCATGGCCAACGCGCGAGCGATGGCCACACGCTGTTGCTGCCCGCCTGAAAGCTGATCGGGATAAGCCTCGAACTTCTCAGCCAATCCGACTTGCGTTAACAACGCTTGTGCGCGTTCTTGCAATTGTTCGTTTGGCAAAAGCTTCATCAAGCTGGGTGCCAACATGATGTTTTTGCCCACACTCAAATGTGGGAATAAATTGAAAGACTGAAAGATCATTCCAACTTGTTGCCTTAAAGCGCGCATGGCCGCTGGGTCTTGATAGACCAAGGCTTGGTTCTGCACAGCCAAACTGCCATGTTGGAATATTTCCAAACCATTGATACAACGCAACAGGGTGCTTTTCCCAGAGCCACTTTTGCCAATGATGGCAATGACTTCGCCAGGGTTCACGCTCAGGTCAATGCCTTTGAGCACTTCATGGCTGCCATACGATTTACGAAGTCCCTGGATATGAACAGCCAAAGGCGTGATATTACCGGTGTGCATGGAGTTTTCTTTCTAAGGTGCGCGCGTACAAGCTGATGGGGAAACACAATAAGAAATACATCACAGCAACGCAGCTGTAAACGACAAAAGGTTTGAAGGTGGCATTGGTAATCATGGTGCCAGCTTTGGTTAATTCAATGAAACCAATGACAGAGGCCAAGGCAGTTCCTTTGATGACTTGTGCTAAAAAACCAACGGTTGGGGCAATGGCCAAACGACCTGCTTGTGGCAGCACTACGTATTGAAGTTGTTCCCGAAAATTCATGGCAAGGCTTTGTGCGGCCTCCCATTGACCACGGGGGACAGCTCTGACACAGCCATGCCAAATTTCCGTCAAAAACGCACTGCTGTACAACGTCAACGCGACACTGGCAGCGACCCAAGCAGAGGTTTCTACCCCTAGCATGGCCATGCCGAAGTACGCTAGAAACAATTGCATCAGCAAGGGCGTGCCCTGAAAGATCTGCACATAGCATGCAACGCTACGCTGCAAAAAATTGATGTGTGTGGTGCGTGCAATCAACAATAAAAGACCGACCACGCTGCCACCTAAGAACGCGATGAGCGATAGCACCACCGTCCAGCGCGCAGCCAACAGGAGGTTGCGAAGAATGTCCCAGAGCGAGAACTCAACCACGGTTGCCTCCAAACAGAAAGCGACGACCCACGCGGTTGAGCACATCACGCACGGTGATGGACAACAGTAAATACAAGGCGGTCGCCACAATGAACGCCTCAAAGGCACGGAAGTTTCGGCTTTGAATTAAGTTGGCTGCAAAGCTCAATTCTTCGGTGGCAATTTGTCCACACACCGCAGAGCCAAGCATGACGATGATGATTTGACTCACCAAGGCAGGCCACACCCGTTGTAGTGCAGGCGGCAGCACCACGCGTGTAAAGATGTGCGCGCGTGTCATGGCCAAGCTCAGTGCGGCTTCAACTTGGCCGCGCGGTGTCGCTTGAATTCCGGCTCGCACGATTTCAGCGGAATAGGCGCCTAAGTTAATCACCATGGCGATGACGGAAGCCCATTCGGTTGAGAGCTTCACACCTAAGGCCGGTAAACCAAAGAAGATGAAAAACAGTTGCACGATGAACGGCGTGTTTCGGATGGATTCCACATACATCGCCACCAGTAGTCGACCCAGACCAGAACCTTCCGTCCGTGTCCATGCCGCGGCAATGCCAAGTGTCAAGCCCAGCACCGCAGCGATGGTGGTCAAACCCAAGGTCCAGACCATGCCTTTGAGTAAAAGTGGCCATTCTTGAAGAATGACCGCAAAGTCCAATGCAACAGGCATCGTGTGCTTTCGTTTTATTCAGGTAAGTTGCCAGCCGCGCGGCCGAGCCACTTTTGCGCCATCTTTTCGATATCACCTGATTTTTTTGCCTCTGCAATGATGGCGTTGACTTTGAGGCGTAGCGCATCTTCACCTTTGGCGACACCAATGAAGTTGGGGCTGTCTTTGAGTAACAGTTTGTATTCAGCGCCAAGCTGTGGGTTTCGTTGCATCATGTTGGCCGCCACCGAGGCGCCTGTCGCAATCAATTGCGTTTGACCTGCGACAAACGCTGAGACGGTGGCGTTGTTGTCTTCAAACCGTTTTATGTCGAGGCTCGAAGGTGCAACTTTGGTTAGCTCTTGGTCTTCCATGGCGCCGCGTGTCACGCCGACTGACTTTCCAGCCAAATCATTGAATGACTTGATGTTGAGTGTCTTTGACGCAAACACGGCTTGAAAAAATGGTGAATATGCTGACGTGAAGTCGATGACTTTTTCACGCTCGGGATTTTTTCCTAAAGTAGAAATCACCAAATCAGCCTTCTTTGTTTGCAGATACGCAATGCGGTTGGCGCTGGTGACGGGCAGCAGTTCTACCTTTACGTTCAGTTTGTGGCCAATGTAGTTGGCCATGTCGATGTCCAAGCCTTGTGGTTGTAGGTCAATGCCGACGAAGCCGTAAGGGGGAAAGTCCGTTGGAATCGCAATTTTGATGAGCTTGCTTTTTTGAATGCCATCTAACGCTGTCTGCGCATAACCCAAGCCAGTGACTGCCGACAAGCCAAGTGCCAACGACGCACTGAGAATCAGTCGTTTAAAGATTTTCATGAAGTAGCTCCCGATAAATGGATGTGTTGAACAGAGATATAGGTTCTATTGCGAATTACATGCCAGCCACTTCAAACTTGTATACACTTTTTGCGGCGCCATCTCGGTGCGTTTATTTTTCAAAACAGGTCATCGTCCCTGAATTTGTGCGCCTATGTTTATTTAGGCACCAAGATGAACGATTCCTTCAATTTGGCCGTCATCAAAGTGTTTGCTACCCAATTCTTGGGTAGCATGAAGTCTTGCTAGGAGACGCTCATGTTCAAAGTTCACGCGGTTGCCACCGCCAATTTGCCCAAGCTCTTACGCGAAATGCCCAAGGCAGAGCTGCACATTCATATCGAAGGCTCGTTAGAGCCTGAGCTCATTTTTGCGTTGGCTGAGCGCAATGGCGTCAAATTGCCTTACGCCAACGTCGAAGCGTTGCGTGCGGCCTACGCCTTCACCAACTTGCAAAGCTTCCTGGACATTTACTACGCAGGCGCCAGCGTGTTGCTGCACGAGCAAGACTTTTATGACATGGCCTGGGCCTACTTGCAACGCGCCAAAGCCGACAATGTGGTGCACACCGAAATCTTCTTCGATCCACAAACCCACACCGAGCGCGGCGTGCCCATGGCCACGGTCATCTATGGCTTGCATCGCGCCTGTGTGGATGCCCAAGCCAAATTGGGCGTGAGTGCCCAACTCATCTTGTGTTTTTTGCGCCACTTGAGCGAAGAGGCAGCATTGCAAACTTTTCAAGAGGCCTTGCCCTTCAAAGACAAGTTCATTGGTGTGGGTCTCGATTCCAGCGAAGTGGGCCACCCGCCCGAGAAATTTAAAAATGTGTTCGCCTTGGCCCACGCACACGGCTTGCACCTCGTGGCCCATGCAGGCGAAGAAGGGCCGCCTGCCTATATGTGGAGTGCTTTGGATGTGCTGCGTGTGGCGCGTATTGACCACGGCGTACAAGCCGTGCATGACGCCGCACTCATGGCCCGCTTGGCCAAAGAGCGCACGCCATTGACGGTGTGCCCGCTGTCCAACCAAAAGCTGTGCGTGTTTCCTGATTTGAAAGACCACAACATCGGCCAACTCCTAGACGCTGGCTTGTGCGTGACCATCAACTCAGATGACCCTGCCTACTTTGGTGGCTATATCAACGACAACTTTGTGCAAACCTTTGAAGCCACGGGTCTGACGGCGCAACAAGCGTATGCGCTCGCACGCAACAGCTTTGAAGCCAGCTTTGTGTCTGAAGCCCAGCGCCAGAAGTGGATCCACGCGCTGAAGCTGTGTTTTGAGCAGTACGCTGAGGGCGATCACTAAACCTCTAAAATCATGCCATGAGTATCAAATCAGACAAATGGATCCGCCGCATGGCCCAAGAGCACGGCATGATCGAGCCCTTCGAGCCCGGCCAAATTCGTCAGAACGCCGCCGGTGAGAAAATCGTCAGCTACGGCACCAGCAGCTACGGCTATGACATCCGTTGTGCGCCTGAGTTCAAGGTGTTCACCAACATCTACAGCACGGTGGTGGACCCCAAAAACTTCGATCCCAAAAGCTTTGTGGACATCGAATCAGATGTGTGCATCATCCCGCCCAACAGCTTTGCGTTGGCCCGCACCATGGAGTACTTCCGTATTCCTCGTAACGTGTTGACCGTGTGCTTAGGGAAAAGCACCTATGCCCGTTGCGGCATCATCGTCAACGTCACGCCGTTCGAGCCCGAGTGGGAAGGCTACGTGACCTTGGAGTTCTCCAACACCACGCCACTGCCCGCCAAGATTTATGCAGGCGAGGGCTGTGCCCAAGTGTTGTTCTTCGAGAGCGACAAAGACGACGTGTGCGAAACCAGCTACAAAGACCGTGGTGGCAAGTACCAAGGCCAAGTGGGCGTCACACTGCCCAAGACTTAATTGACCACATCAAGCGTCAATTTCAACGTCATCGGTTGCGGCCGCGTGGGTCAAACCCTCGCGGCCTTGTTACATCAGCACGCGCAAGTGCTGGTGCAAGACCTGTATTCACGCAGCTTCAGCAGCGCCGAGCAAGCGGCGCAGTTTGTGGGGGCGGGTCAGCCCGTGTCAGACCTCGCCCACATGCGTCCCGCCGATGTGTGGTTGCTCAGCGTGCCCGATGTCCAAGTGGCGGCCGCCGCGCAGGCCTTGGCTAAGGCCCAGGGCGCCAGACTAGCGGGCGCGATCGTGTTTCATAACAGCGGGTTTTTGAGTTCCGCCGTGCTGCAACCGCTGCAAGCCTTGGGGTGTCATGTTGCCAGTGCGCATCCTGTACTCAACTTCGCTTCTCCCCACACAGGCGTGCGTCAGTTTGCAGGCACGCCCTGCGGGCTAGAGGGCGATACACCTGCGCTGGCTTGGCTACACACCGCGCTCACTGCCGTTGGTGGGCGTTGCTTTGAAATTGCCAGCGCCGATAAACCGCTGTACCACGCAGCCGCGGTGTTCAGTAGCAACTTCACGGTGGTGTTGCAAGGTATTGCGCAAGACGCTTGGCGCAGCGCAGGCGTACCGCCTGAATTGATGCACCCACTGACCGAGGCCTTGCTCAAAAGCACGGTCGACAACGTGCTGGCCATGGGCCCCGTGCAGGCCTTGACCGGCCCCGCCGCGCGAGGCGACACGGCGGTGGTGCAGGCGCAAGGCGAGGTGGTGAAGCGCTGGAGCGCACCAGCCGGAGAGGTCTACCAAACCCTCAGCGCGCTGGCTGCGCAGCTCAAAAAAGACGGCAAAACACGGGTTTAAGGCCCTGTCGCCCACAATGCGACAATATGCCCCAGACATGACGACCTCTTTTTCCAATTTGCAGCTGGCCCCCGCGCTGGCACGTGCCGTAGCCGAAATGGGCTACGAATCCATGACCCCCATCCAAGCCCAGGCCATTCCCGTGGTTCTGA
>CANCGU010000122.1 GCA_947377705.1 Comamonadaceae bacterium | reverse complement strand
CGGGCGAGCCAAACATCACGCCAATCTTCATGCGGATTTGGTTGATGAAGATGACCGTGCAGTTGGTCTTCTTGATGGAAGCCGTCAATTTACGCAGCGCTTGGCTCATCAAGCGGGCTTGCAAGCCGGGTAATGAATCGCCCATGTCGCCTTCGAGTTCGGCCTTGGGCGTCAAAGCGGCCACCGAGTCGACCACCACCAAATCCACCGCGCCGGAGCGCACCAAGCTGTCGACCACTTCCAAAGCTTGCTCGCCGGTGTCGGGCTGGCTGATGAGCAAGTCTTGCAAGTTCACGCCGAGCTTTTGGGCGTATTGCGAATCCAAGGCGTGCTCAGCATCCACAAAGGCGCAAGTGCCGCCTTGTTTTTGCATCTCAGCAATGACCTGCAAGGTGAGGGTGGTTTTGCCTGAAGACTCTGGGCCGTAGATTTCGATCACGCGGCCACGGGGCAAACCGCCCACGCCCAAAGCAATGTCCAAACCCAAAGAGCCGGTGGAGACGACTTGGATGTCGTCAATCACTTCGCCTTCGCCCAAGCGCATGATGGTGCCCTTGCCGAATTGTTTTTCGATTTGTGCCAAGGCGGCTTGGAGGGCTTTGGCTTTTTCGCTGTCGGCGACGATGGGTTTGTTGTTCATGAGAAATCTCCGTGAAATCAAGGGCTTACCGAGGATGTCCAGTTACTGTGTTTAACAACAACTGGATGCTTGATCAGTACTTTACCGCAAAGTTAAAACTTGTAAACACTTTTTTTGGTCAGTTTGCCTTACTATATAAACATGGCTTCTACCCCCACGTTTTCCACCCAGCAAGACTGGCGGCAAGTTCACCTTGGGCGCTTGCTCGGCCATGCCATGCGGCGCTTTGACGCACGCGTGTTGCACCTGATGGCGCACAACGTGGACGTGCCACTGGCCTTGTCCAACCTGGCGGCCCGCGCGCAGGTGAGCGCCGCGCACATCCACATCACCCGCCACCTGAGCCTTGCAGGGTCACGCTTGAGCGAGCTGGCCGACAGTGCGGGGATGACCAAACAAGCCATGGGCGACTTGGTCACCCAGTGCGAGGCCTGGGGTTTGGTGCAACGCACGCCAGACCCACAAGACGCCCGTGCGCGGCGCATCGTGTTCACCGAGACGGGCTTGGCATGGCTGCGCGCGTTCGAGCAAGCGGTGGCGCAAACCGAGGCGGAATTCAAACAAGAAGTCGGCGCCGATGTGGCGACCGTCGTCAGCTTAGGGTTAGAGGCCTATGCAGGGGCTTACTCGGACCTAGAATCTCAGCCCTGACCCCTCTAAAAACACAAACAAAGCTGGAGACAACACATGCGCATCCTGATTGCAGAAGACGACTTGGTCTTGGCCGACGGCCTGTTGCGAACCTTGCGTGCCTCTGGCGCAGCCGCTGACCATGTCGCCAGTGGTACCGAAGCCGATGCGGCCTTGATGACCACCGATGAGTTTGATTTACTCATCTTGGATCTGGGTCTGCCCAAGATGCACGGCTTAGAGGTGCTCAAACGCTTGCGCTCGCGCGGCTCCTCCATTCCTGTGCTCATCCTCACCGCCGCCGATGGCGTGGAAGAGCGCGTCAAAGGTTTGGACTACGGCGCTGACGACTACATGGCCAAACCGTTCAGCTTGCAAGAGCTGGAAGCCCGCGTGCGCGCCCTCACACGTCGCGGCATGGGCGGCACCTCGTCGTCCATCAAACACGGTCCGCTGGTGTACGACCAAACCGGTCGCGTCGCCACCATCGACGGCAAGATGGTGGAGTTGTCAGCCCGCGAACTCGGCTTGCTCGAAGTGCTGTTGCAGCGCAGTGGCCGCTTGGTCAGCAAAGACCAGTTGGTCGAGCGCCTGTGCGAATGGGGTGAAGAGGTGAGCAACAACGCCATTGAGGTGTACATCCACCGCCTGCGCAAGAAGATTGAAAAAGGCCCCATCCGCATTGCTACCGTGCGCGGCTTGGGCTACTGTCTCGAAAAAATTCCCGGCTAAACACGGCGCAGTTGCATGGCAAAGCTGTTTAGGCGCGAGCAACACTCGCTGTTCGGCGAGATTTTGGATTGGATGCTCACGCCACTGCTCTTGCTGTGGCCAGTCAGCTTGGCGCTGACGTGGCTGGTGGCGCAAAACATTGCGGGCCGCCCGTTTGACCGTGGCTTAGAATACAACGTACAAGCCCTCGCGCAGCTCGTCAAGAGCGACCAAACGCGCATGTATTTCAACCTGCCGCTGCCAGCGCGCGAAATTTTGCGCGCCGACGAAGCCGACTTGATTTACTACCAAGTGCTGGGCACACGCGGCGAGTTTGTCAGCGGTGAACGCGACTTTCCACTGCCCCCCGACGAAGAACAACCCCTGCCAAGTGAAGTACGCCTGCGCGATGACGAAATGCGCGGCGCCGATGTGCGCGTGGCCTACACCTGGGTGCGCGTAGACGTGCCGGGCGCCAAGCCGGTGCTGGTGCAAGTGGGCGAGACGCTGGAAAAACGCTCGGTGCTGGCCACCGAAATTATCAAAGGCGTCATGTTGCCGCAGTTCGTCATCTTGCCGCTTGCTGTGTTACTGGTGTGGCTGGCTTTGGCGCGTGGCATTCGCCCGCTCAACAAACTCGAAGAGCGCATTCGCTTGCGCAAACCCGATGACCTAAGCCCGTTGGATGAGTCTGCCGTGCCGCAAGAGGTGGCGCCACTGGTGGCCTCCATCAACGACTTGCTGACGCGCCTGAAAGAATCCATCGCCACACAAAAACGGTTTTTGGCAGATGCCGCGCATCAACTCAAAACACCGCTGGCGGGCTTGCGCATGCAGGCCGACTTGGCACAACGCGCAGACTCTAGCGCCGACGAACTCAAACAATCGCTCAAGCTGATTGGCCGCGCCAGCATTCGCGCCACGCACACCGTCAACCAGCTTCTATCTTTAGCACGAGCCGAAAGTGGCAGCACCAACATTGCCCGCAGCCCCTGTGATTTGGTCAGCTTGGTGAGCGACGTGATTCAAGACTCACTGCCACGCGCGATGGACAAATACATTGACCTTGGCTACGAAGGCGCAACATCCGGCAGCGCAGGCGTGCGCGTGATGGGCAACCCCACGCTGCTCAAAGAAATGGTGCGCAACTTGGTGGACAACGCCATCAACTACACGCCCTCCACAGCTGACAACCCAGGTGTGATTACCGTACGCTTGCTGGCCGACAAGTTTGGCAAAGTAGTGGTGTTGCAGGTGGAAGATTCGGGCCCCGGCATTCCAGAAGCCGAGCGCGATTTGGTGTTCCAGCCCTTCTACCGCGCCTTGGGCACCGAGGCCGATGGCTCGGGCTTAGGCCTGCCCATCGTGATGGAAATTGCGCACCAACATGCCGCCGTGGTGACGCTGGAAGATGCCTACCCTGGCAAGCCAATGCCGGGGGCAAGGTTCACGGTGCGCTTCTCTAATACACAGGCTTGATACGCGCGGCCTGCCCACCGCTGTCGCACTTGCTTGGGCTCATTTAGGCCGATGGCTTCACATGAAAGTGAATGGGCTGCTCATGCAAAAGCGCGGTTGTGCTTTCATGCGGCGCTTCGTGCTCGGCACACGGCATGTTGCACAAGTCATGGCCATTGACGGGACAAGCACGGTTGAAGGTCACCACATGGTCCACCTCGGCGCGAATGCCAATCCATTCACCCACCTTGTGGTCGTGGTGGCTAGGCACATGGGCCATCACTGTCTCACCCGTTTTCAAGCGCAAGGTGTACAAGAACTCTGAGCCGCGAAATGATTTGCGAATGATCTCGGCTTTCACCGGTGCATCGTCGTCATGCACGATGTCATCGGCACGCAGCAACACATCGCACTCGCCCGAGGCAAAGGTGCAAGGCAGCGGGCACTCGGCCACGTCCATCAAGTCACCCATGGGCGTGTGCACCACCACTTGGTTGTTGACCTCACGCAAGGTGGCAGGGGTGAATACACCGTGGCCAATGAACTCTGCCACAAAGCGCGTGGCGGGGCGGTGATACAGCGTGTAGGCATCGTCCCACTGGTGCAAGCGGCCTTCCGACATGACACCAATCACGTCACCAATGGCAAAGGCTTCCATTTGGTCGTGCGTCACAAACAAGGCGGTGGTTTGCGCTTCTTTCAAAATGCCACGCACTTCCAAAGCCAAGCGTTCGCGCAATTCCACATCGAGGTTGGAGAACGGTTCATCGAGCAACAACAGTTGCGGCTTAGGGGCCAATGCACGGGCCAAGGCCACGCGCTGCTGCTGACCGCCCGACAACTCGTGCGGGTAACGTTGCGCGCTGCTAGACAAACCGACCAACGACAGCACCTCGCGCACACGCGCTTCGCGCTCGGCACGCGGCTGTTTGTGCAAGCCAAAGCTCACGTTGTCATGCACCGTCAAATGAGGAAAGAGGGCGTAGTCTTGAAACACCATGCCAATGCGGCGCGCTTCAGGCGCCACATGCACGGCGAGGCTGCTGACCACCGATTGCGCCAAACGAATTTCACCCGCACTGGCTCGCTCTAGACCAGCCACGGCACGCAGCAATGTGGTTTTGCCGCAGCCCGAGGGGCCAATGAGGACGCCCATTTCACCCGCACGCAGACCCAGCGTGACGCGGTCCACCGAGGGACGGGCACGTTCTGCGTAGCTGACAGAGAGCTGGGCGACATCTAAAAACATAGGCCCATTGTAGAGACGGCGCATCACATCACGCATCAACGCCATGCCCTGTGCGGCTACCTACAATGCCGCATGGTTTTTAGCGCTCGCTTATTTTTCCGTTGTGTGTTGGTCGTGCTGGCCTTGCTGTTGGCACTGCCGGTGTTGACCGTGTTGTTTTCGTGGGTCCAGTGGAACGAGGCCTCGGCCAACATCTTGGCCGAAATGGCCAGCACCGTGTTGCCCGACTATGTGGGCACCTCGTTGCTGTTGTGCGCGCTGGTGAGCGTGGGCGTCATCAGCATGGGCACGGTGTCTGCCGCAGCGGTGACCTTGTTTGACTTTCCAATGCGCCGCAGTTTGGAATGGGCGCTGCTCTTGCCCTTGGCCATGCCAGCCTACGTGGTGGCTTATGCCTACACCGACTACCTGCAATTCAGCGGCCCACTGCAAAGCAGCATTCGTGCGGCGTTTGGCCTAGAGGGCCGCGTGTTCCCAGAAGTACGCAATGTGTGGGGTGCTGCGTGTGTGTTCACCCTCGCGTTGTATCCCTATGTGTATTTGCTCGCCCGCACCGCGCTGTCTGAGCGGGCCAACCATTTGATGGAGGCAGCACGGTTGCTGGGTGCGCCTTTGTCTCGTCGCATCTTGCACGTTGCATTGCCTTTGGCGCGACCGGCCATCGCAGCGGGCACCGCCTTGGCCTTGATGGAAACGCTGGCTGACTTTGGTGTATCGAGCTACTTTGGCATTCAAACCTTCACCGCGGGTATTTACAAAGCATGGCTGGTCATGGACAACCGCATTGCAGCGGCACAACTGGCCACTTTGCTGTTGGTGGTGGTGGTGGCGTTGTTGGCCGCCGAACAACGCGCGCAATCGCGCTTGCGCTTTTCTAGCGCCCGTGCAGACCGCCACAGCAGTGAATCACAGCCTTTGAAGCTGCAGGGTTTGTCTGCCGCATTTGTGTGGACACTTTGCGTGCTGCCGGTGTTGTGTGGGTTTGTGTTGCCTGTGCTGTTCATGTTCCGTGCTTTGTTGCAAGGCGAGGGTGTGGTGGACTTGCCTTGGGCTCGCTTTGTGCAATGGTCGCTCACCAGTTTGTCGCTGGGCGGCATGACGGCGTTATTGGCGGTGAGCGCCGCCCTGCTGCTGGCCGCACAGGCCCGCTTGCACCCCAACTGGCTCACACGCCAAGTGATGGGCATGGTCAGCTTGGGCTATGCCGTGCCGGGCGCTGTGATCGTGGTGGGCTTGCTCTTGCCCGTGGGTTGGGTACAAGCCACATGGCCGCAATCGGGCGTGGGCTTTTGGCTCACCGCCACAGTGCTGGGCTTGGTGTGGGCGTATTTGGTGCGCTTTGTAGCGGTGGCCTTGCAGTCGGTGCAAAGCGGCTATGCGCGTGTGCCGGCATCGTTGGACGACAGCGCGCGCATGCTGGGCACGTCCGGCTTCTCGTTGGTACGCCGCGTCCATTGGCCGCTGCTCAAAAAGCCATTGGCCGCCGCCACACTGCTGGTACTGGTCGATGTGATGAAAGAGTTGCCTGCCACCTTGGTGCTGCGCCCTTTCAATACCGACACCTTGGCTGTCATGGCCTACCAACTGGCGCGTGACGAACGTCTCGGCGAGGCCGCTTTGCCTTCCTTGGCTTTGGTGCTGGTGGGTTTGCTGCCCGTCATCTTGCTCAGCCGCACGCTGCGCCGTAGCTGACGGTTTGCGCCTAAACCTGCACCTGCAGCAGGGTGATTTGATCCAGATCAAATGATAATGATTCGCATTTGATGTAAACTCCATCCAAGCTTTTTAATTTGGAGTCGTCACATGCGTCGCACCCTCACCGTTTTGTCCTTGGCCATTTGCGCCGTCTCTGCTGGTTTGTTCAGTACCTCCGCGTTTGCCGATGAGCAGGTCATCAACCTTTACTCAGCCCGCCACTACCCCACGGATGAAGCGCTGTACAGCGACTTCACCAAAACCACCGGCATCAAAATCAACCGCGTAGATTCAGACGACGCGGGCATCATTGCTCGCCTCAAAGCCGAAGGCAGCGCATCCCCCGCCGACGTGATTCTGCTGGTCGACGCTGCACGCCTCTGGAAAGGCGAAGTCGACGGCATGTTTTTGCCCGTTAAATCGAAAACGTTGGAAACCGCTGTGCCGACACAACTTCGTTCTAAACCCACAGACGATGGCAGCACCGCTTGGTTTGGTTTGTCTACCCGTGCCCGCGTGGTGGTGTACGACAAACTCAAAGTCAAACGCGACGACGTCGACACGTATGAAGAATTGGCCGACCCTAAAAACAAAGGCAAGTTGTGCATTCGCTCTGGCTCGCACCCCTACAACCTGAGCTTGTTTGGCGCCATGACCGAACACCTCGGCCCTGCTGCCACTGAAGCTTGGCTCAAAGGCATGGTCGACAACATGGCACGCGCGCCCAAAGGCGGTGACACCGACCAAATCAAAGCCGTGGCCAGCGGCGAATGTGGCATTGCTGTGACCAACACCTACTACTTGGCGCGCCTGATGCGCTCGTCTGACCCCGCTGAAAAAGCCGTGGCGGAACGCGTCGGCGTGGTGTTCCCCAACCAACAAAGCTGGGGCACGCATGTGAATGTGGCAGGCGGTGCGGTGGCACGCTATTCAAAGAACAGCGCCAACGCCGTGAAGTTTTTGGAATACCTCGTCAGTCCCTCGGCACAAAACCACTTTGCCAACGGCAACAACGAGTGGCCCGTGGTCAAGGGCATGAAGCTGGACAACCCAGCCCTCAAAGCCATGACGGGCGGCAACTTCAAAAGCGAGCTGGTGCCCATCAGCGCCGTCGGCATGAACCAAATCAAGGTTCAACAAATGTTGGACCGTGTGGGTTTCAAGTAAACCCAGCACTTAGGCGCAAAACATAGAAATTTTTGCGCTGTACTTTCGGCCAGCCAACAAACCCCGTGTTTGTCGCCCTCTGTGCAAGGGCGTGTAGCCAACCTCTGATCACGACCGCCGAAATTCTCGGCCCCCTCTTTCAGGAGCTTGTCTCATGGCGACTACTCGTTCGCGGCTCAACCGACGCCGCTTGTCTCAACCCGCGCCTCGCACCTCACGCGCGCCAGCAGCGCAACCTTCGAAACTATTGCCCTTGGGCGCCATGCTTTTGGCTGCTAGTTTTGCAACATCTGTACGCGCGCAGACAGAGAACACCCTCAACACCGTCACCGTGCGCGACAAAGCCGAAGTGGCCGAAGGCAAAGACAGCTTGCGCGCCACCGAAACCAACATCGGCAAAGGCCAACAAAAACTGCGTGACATTCCGCA